>JBBIII010000097.1:0-7722 GCA_037446575.1 Ignavibacteriales bacterium | reverse complement strand
ATACTAACTATTGATAGTAAGAAAGTAATTTTGCATTGCCCAAAAATGAAAAAAACTGCCAGCCGGACGATATGAATACCGCCGGAAGCAAATTGATTTAAACAGCGCTCTCAAATGCTCACAAAGTGTAGCGATAGAGGTTGCCTTTCCAAAGGAATTTGCTCTGCATCAGAATTATCCCAATCCGTTTAATCCAACTAAATTTATTAGTTATCAGATATCAGCAATCAGTGGAGTTAAATTGAAGATATTTGACATAATTTGAAGGGAAATGGCAAATCTTGTAAATCAACAGCAAGAAGCGGGATATTATCAGGTTACATTTAATGCGCATAATATCGCAAGCGGTCTCTATTTCTATCAATTGACTGTCAATAATGAGCAGAATCAAAAAAAAATTTTCAGGAAGAAGAGGATATTGCTGAGATAAGGATATTTGTTATGTTGTTCGTTGAAGCAATCGTTTTGCAAAAAAGAAAGAGATTATCATAAAACAACAATATAAAAGAGCTTGAATAATTATTGAATAATTATCTCCAATTCCGATAGTAAGTGAACGCATCACATTAGCATGCCACGTAAGCGGATTTGCCACAGCCGGATATTTTAACCAATGCGGCAATTGCTCCAACGGATAAAACATACTGCTGACAAACATAAGCACAAAATAAATTGCGTTTATCACCAAATTGTATGTATCGTTCCTGTGTATCAGAAATGTAATAATTGATAAGCAAAAGAACCAACCCGCTGTTCCTACAATTACTCCTAATAATATAATTGGAAGAAATTCAACGCGAATACTAACCTCAAGAAGTTGATTTGCGCAAAGAAGCAAAAGAGCTGATTGCACAAGAGACATTATTCCCTGAAAAAGAATTTTACCGAGTAAAAACTCTCCGCGTGTCAGCGGATAAGTTAGATGTTCATAAAATATTCCGTTATCACGATCAATGAAAAAACCATACGATTGATTTATCGCATTGCCAAAGCAGGTCATTGCAAGAACGCCTGCAAGAAAAAATTCGTTATATCTTATTTGTGTTCCTTCTATTTGAAATCCCAATCCGAGCGCGCGATCAAATGCAACGCCGAACATTAGCAAATAAAGCATTGGCAAAATCATGTCGAAAAACATCCATGTCATGCTTGTTCTTCTAATCAAATAATCTCGATAGACAACAGCAAATATTTGCCTCATTTGATTGCTCCCTCTTTTTTATCAATCAATTCAATAAACGCATCTTCAAGACTTGCACGAGTTACCTCAAAATCAATTATTCTTGTTGTTTTTTGCATCTCATTTATAATTGATAGAGCTTGAGTTTCAGATTTAACCATAGTGGTAAGTGTATTTGAATTTATTTCAAACGCAACCGGCTCCCATTGGTTTATCCACGCATCATCAATAATGGCATTAGAATCGAATGACACATACAAAGAATACAGATTCAAACTCATTGATTTAACTTCTTCGATATTGCCCTCTGCAATAATTTTTCCATGATTAATAATAATGATGGAATCACATAGTTCTTCGGCTTCATTAAGTAAATGGGTAGTTAGAAGAATTGTTCTTCCCTTGTGCGACTCTTCCTGAATCGCTTTGATAGTTGTTCGTTTGTTTAAAGCGTCCATCCCTGTTGTTGCTTCATCCAAAAAGACTATCGGTTTATCTATCAAGAACATCTTTGCTACCTGAACGCGTCTTTTAACACCGCCGCTTAAATCCATTCCACGTTCATTTAGATAATCGCGCAAATCAAATAACTCTGACACTCTGCTTATCTCTTTTTCAATTGCTTTCCTGCTTAAACCATGGAAGCGACCGAAAGCATTAAAATTGTTTCTAACGGAAAGATATAATTCAAGAGCATTCTCTTGAACAACTACGCAAATATTTCTTCTGACTTCTATAGAATTCTTTAAAATATCAAATCCATTTACTCTTGCAGTTCCAAATGTTGGAGCAATTAAAGTTGTTAGAATTTTTATAGTTGTTGTTTTACCCGCTCCATTGGGTCCAAGCAAACCAAATATTTGCCCTTTTTCGACACTGAAGGATATTCCGTTTAGAGCATAAATTGGTGTATGTCCCCGCTTGGAATACACTTTTTTCAGGTTTTCAACTTCTATAACAAAGTTTGTCATAAGATTAATTTTAACTATTATAAAACATAGTTGAGCATTGCCCAAAAATGGCAAAAACTGCCAGCCATTACAAAAAAGTGCCAGATTTCATGAAAGCCGAATACGCCTGGAAATGGATTTGGACGTTTTAATGCATAAATAATTGCGCCCACACTATAAAACAATCCGCCTAATAAGAACCAAATAATTCCGTTAAGTGGAATCGCCTGAAATAGCGGATAAAATGCAATGATTACTAACCACCCCATGATCAAGTAAATTAAAGTCGATAGCCAGCGCGGAGCGTTAATCCAAAACAAAGATTGAAATATACCGGCAATGGCAATTCCCCAAATTACACCAAAGAGGCTCCATCCCCACGCGCCGCGTAATGGTAGAAGACATACAGGCGTGTATGTTCCTGCTATTAAAATAAAAATCATTATATGATCAATTTTTCTTAGTATCGAAATACCTCGAGGCGATAAAGGCAAAAGATGATATAACGAACTTGCTCCGTAAAGCAAAATTAGGCTTGTCCCGAAAATAGCAAATGCAACAATATGCCAAGAAGTCCCGCTCGTAGCCGCATATACTACAAGTATTACAAGCGCAGTAATAGAAAGCAAAAAACCAACTAAGTGTGTAATACCGCTAATAGGGTCTCGTAATTTTTTTAAGAAATTTTTCATAACAAAAAAATATTTTTTGCGCAAAGCACTGATATCAGGAAATTTGTTTTACAGCTAATTTCTTGTTTAAAATAAAAACGGTCAGTTAGACAAAAAAAATCTATGTTGAACCTCTTTCTACCAATTGCGCGTCAATAACAATGGTCTTTGGTTCTAATGAGCTATTTTGAATGTGCTGTATTAAAAGTTCAGCCGCCCTTTTTCCCATCTCAAACGGAAATTGGTCGATTGTTGTTAAAGGAGGATCAACTACGGTTGATATTACATTGTTCGAGAAGCCAATTGCCGCAACATTGTCCGGAATTTTTAGTCCCGCCTCTTTTATCCTTTTATAAGCGCCTAAAGCCACAGGATCATTTACGGTGAAAATTGCGTCGGGGATAATGTTCTTTGAAAACAAATAATCCATCGATTCATATCCATTTGAAAGATATAGTCCGGCATGCAAAATAAATTCAGGGTTAAAAGTAATATCAGAATCGTTTATTGCATCTGTATATCCTTTTAATCTTCTTTCATATATTTCGACGCCTTGTGGACCTGCAAAGTGAACAATTTTTTTATATCCTTTTCCAATAAGATATTTTACAGCGTTATAAGCGCTTTTATAATCATCAATAACTATTTTGCTCGCTTTTACATCGTTACATACACGATCGAAAAAAACCAAAGGCATATGCCGACTTACTAATTCTTGAAAATGTCGGCTGTTCTTCGTTTCCTGTGAGATAGAGACTATAATACCTGCAACTCTATGGTTTGCAAGCACTTTGGTATTGAGAATTTCTTTCTCAAAGCTTTCGTTTGATTGGCAGACAATTATTGTATAGCCGGCTTCATTTGCGGCTTGTTCTATTCCACTAATGGACGAAGAAAAAAAATCATGCTTGATTTGTGGAACAATCACCCCAATTGTTGTAGTGCGATTAAATTTTAAATTTTTTGCATTTGGATTTGGCAAATAATTAAGTTCATCCGCAACATTTTTTACTAATTCCTTAGTCGCTTTTTTAATATGAGGATGATCGCTCAATGCGCGTGATACTGTTGAGGCGGATATTCCTAACCTTTCGGCAATATCTACAATTGTAGCATGTTTGATCGGTTGTTTCATAATTAGAATTAAAATTTATCCTTAGATAATATGATTAATAATTCGATTCTTATCAATATTATAAATATTTGTTTTTATAAATCACGCAATACCAATTTATTACAGTTAATGCTATATTAACACTACATAGAAAGGAATAAAATGTCTGAGCGTATTTATTGGTGGTTTTTTAAAGGCTTTGATGTTATAAATAATAAAGTATGGTCGCGTTCTTTTAAGAAATTTGATTTAGATGAACTTGCTAATTTACATGCGACGCCTATTTACTTGACAAATGGAAAAAGAATCGAAGATAAAGCGCGACTTATTAGAGAAGCTTTTGAGAAAAATTTTGTAGGTGATGTAGAGATAAATTATGCGGTAAAGGCAAATTATTGTCCACAGATTCTTGATCTAATTGCATTACTTGGATTAGGGGCGGATGTCGTATCTCCCAACGAAGCCGTTGTTGCAGAACAGCGTGGAATTCCAAAAGAGCGCATTATGTTCACGGGCACATCTGTTTCTAAAGTAGATTTAGAACAATTAGTAAAATTCGGAAATTATAAGATAAATATTGATTCGTATTCACAGCTAAAAAAACTTTGTGAACATAAAATTGAGTGGCAAATTGAAGGATTAAATTTATCTATAAGATTAAATCCGAATGTCGGCGCCGGTCATAATCCGGATGTAATTACTGCCGGCTCAAAAAATGAGGATGGTGTTCCAATAAAATTTGGAATTGAGCAGGATAAAATTGTTGATATTTTTATAACGGCGAGAGAATATGGATTTCATCCTGATACATTACACATACACATTGGATCCGGCTGGCTTGGCAACGACGTTGTCAGTTTTAAGTTTGCGCTGAAAAATACTCTACAAGTAATGAAAGACTTGGAAAAACAAGGATTTACGAAATTGAATTTAGATGTTGGAGGCGGGCCCGGAATTCGTTATAAAGAATCGCAAGAATCGTTTCCGTTCGATACTTATGCAAAGATTATACATGATGAGCTTGCGCAGAGTAATGTAAGCATTAATAAATTGATTATTGAACCAGGCAGAAGTTTAGTAGGCGATTCAACAATTCTTCTAACAAAAGTAAATACAGTTGAAGAAAAGTACGGGATTTTACATGCCTATACGGATGCAAGCATGGGAACTCTGATAAGGCCCAAGCTTTACCATGCGTATCATGAAATTATCAATGTAACCAATCCAAATGGCAAGTTGACGGAGTACTCAGTAGATGGGAATGTATGCGAAACAGGCGATACATTTACACAAGAACAGACGCGGGCAATTCCTGAAATTCGAGAAGGAGACATTTTAGGCATACTCGATACCGGCGCTTATGGCGATGTGATGTCATCTGCCTATTGCTTGCGAGGGCGTGCAAATATAATGTTGATCCATAACGGAAAATTGATACAATGTTCAAAGGGGGCTGAAAACTTAGAGCAAATGATGCATAGATTTAATTTGCAGACAAAATTAAAATAGTATAAAAATGATTGTTTTAGAGCTAATAAAAAAAACAAAAAGCCCAGATAAACCCGGGCTTTTCTTATAAATTTAAAAATCTTAACTTCTTAAGAAGTTAATACGTTTCTTATCAAACGAAATTTCATCTTTCCATAATTGGAAGGGAGAGTAATTTTTGAATTTCGGGACTATTAAGATTTTCACGAGTAACAATCTTTACGCCAATATCAATCATAGTTTCGATTTTTTTTCCGCGAATGTGATCAACCATAGTCTTGAGACTCATGTACCCCATTCGTGCCGGATCCTGTGCCATCAAAGCGCTTATTTCCCCTTTCTTTAACGCATCAACAGCAATAGTAGGCGTGTCGAATCCAACAAATTTCACTTTACCAGCATTACCTATTTTTTGCAATGCTTGAAGCATAGCTATTGTTGTTTGTTCATAAGAACAAAAGATTCCATCCGATTTTTCAAGTATATTAGAAATCTTTAAGCATTCATTTGTCATTTCATTAATCGTAACGCCGGCGGGCAGTTCTTTTTCACTGAATTGAATCCCTTTATTTTTTGCAATAACTTCTATAAATCCT
The DNA here is from genome assembly GCA_037446575.1 of Ignavibacteriales bacterium. Taxonomy (GTDB): domain Bacteria; phylum Bacteroidota; class Ignavibacteria; order UBA10030; family UBA10030; genus JBBIII01. The sequence continues at coordinate 1,723 of JBBIII010000097.1, read as the reverse complement.
TTTTCACGTTCCATGATACTAGCTTGATTTGCCGATACTCGTAATAATAAAACTTTTCCTTTACCACCAAGTAATTTTGCGAGATGCTCTCCAGCCATCGCGCCAGCTTTTTTATTATCTATACCGACAAAACTGATATAATCTTTTCCTGCCGTTCCCTTTAGTTGGCTATCGAAAATTAGAACAGGAATTTTTTTCTTTACAGCCTTAGCTATCGGAATAGCCAATGAGTCTTTCTCTATTGGCGCAAGGATTATACCAGAGACACCTTCCTCGATGCATTGTTCAGTAACAGCAATCTGCGATGTTGTGTTTTCTTCAAAAGGTACCCGCCAATCAACCTCAACGTTTCCCATTGCGACTGATCCTAATTTTGCGCCTACAAGTACCGATTGCCAGAATACGCCTATTTTGTTTTTAGGAACTATTGCAATTTTAAGTTTTTCTTGTGCAAACGACACCGACTGAATCCCAAAAAGTAGGGTTAAAGCAACCACTAAAAGTCTAATACTTTTTTTCAAGATATTTCTCCAAAATTTGTGAACAAAAGAATTATCAACTGTTTCATAATAGAGATTATAGATGAAATTTTCAATTAAAAAAAATCTCTATCCTGGAAATCGGAAGGTACATGGTATCCCCCTGAATATACACGGAAAGGAGGGTCAAAGAGCAGTATCAGAATGGATTAATAAACATCTTGAAGGAAAGACGGAGTGAGCGTAGCGAACGTAGTCTTTCCTTCATAAAAAATATTTGGAAGTTTCCCCCTGGTAATCGACTGGAATTGTTAAAAGGTAATTTGTCGGGATATCATTCTATTCGGGTTAATGATCAATTCAGAATAATTTTCCGTTGGAATGATGGAAATATATATGATGTCGAAATTACGGATTACCATTAAGGAGTTTAAAATGATACCAAAGAATCGTCGTCCGAGTCATACAGGTGAGATCCTTTTAGAGCTCTACCTAAAACCAATGGGTATGAGTCAATTAGAATTAGCTCGCCGAATGGGAGTGCCTATTCAAAGGGTAAATACACTTGTTAACGGAAAACGCGATATGAGTCCCGAAACAGCAATACTTCTTTCGCGTGTACTCAAAACAACTTCACAATACTGGATGAATCTTCAGATGAATTGCGATCTGTACGATGCACAAAAACGTTTAGATCATGCGGCTTAATTTTTTAATTGCCGGCTAACGATTTCTATATTACAAAAAATATTTTCTCAAACATTCCTAAAAGGTTTTTAACCTAAAGCCGCTGAATTTGGCTTTATACTTATACCCGCAGAAACCACTCCACTTTCATCTACTTTTGTTACTTAGGAGGCGGCACCGCTAAAAAATTTTTTCTTAAAAATCTTTTGTATAAAAAATGTAATCAATGAAAATATACATACTTGGCCGACAATACAGATTATATAGAAATAAAACCGTGGATTTATAATGTTATTGCTGCTAAGATGTATATAGCTCATTGTAATTGCCATTCCGAGAATAGAGGATGGCAAATGCAATAAATAGATTAATGAAAAACCCAACCTGAATTCGAATTGCATTAATGTGAATAACGGGATAAATATTATTGCTTCGATGAATACACCAAACAATATGTATCTCGGAATTATATTGAAAAGTTTTTCCATTCTATGAAATGCGCCCTAACGATTTCTATATTAAATAAAAATTTTTCTCAGATCTATAATTATTACAAT
>JBBIII010000096.1:0-7734 GCA_037446575.1 Ignavibacteriales bacterium | reverse complement strand
CAAGATCAGAAACAAGACCAACAAAAGCAGGATCAACAACAAAACCAGCAGCAGCAAAATAAACAGCAGCCGCAACAACAGCAAAAGCAGGAAGAAGCAAAACAGGATCAAACACAGCAGGTTCAAAAGAAAAATCAAATGCCAAAACAAGAAGCTGATAGAATTTTGGAAGCAATGCGCAATAATGAAAAAGAAATCCAGAAAAAACTCCGGAAACGCGAAGCTGTGCGGGTAAAAGTGGAAAAAGATTGGTAAAATTAGTCATCAGTATTCAGTTATCAGTTTTCAGTAACAACCGATAACTTAAAGTGGAAATATAAATGAGGCAGTTAATTCAAATAACATTATTTTTATTTGTTGTTGCATTAGAGATTAATGCACAGGATGGAACATTCACTGCTTCTGCAGATCCGATAAGAGTTGCGGCTGGCGAACAGTTTCAGGTTACATTTACATTTTCAGGGAGTGATGTAAATAGTGTGCGAAATCTCAAAGCTCCGGATTTTGGAAACTTTGTTGTTATATCTGGCCCGAATCAATCTACAAATATGCAATGGATTAATGGACGAATGTCCGCATCCATAACATATACATATATTCTGTATGCGCGTCAGTCGGGAAAATATAATATTGGATCAGCTTCAATCGAATATAAAGGAAAAACTCTTACTACAGAATCAATTCAATTAGAAGTTACACAAAGCAAACCAAAACAACAGCAAAAGAAAGAAGAATCTGCTTCTGGAGTAGAGATAGGTGATAACTTATTAATTAAAGCATTTGCCGATAAACACAGAGTTCGGCAAGGAGAGCAATTAATTGTAACGTTTAAACTATATACACGTGTTTCTGTATCAGGGTACGATTTAGCAAAGGCGCCGACATTTGAAGGATTTTGGGCGGAGGATTTTGAGTTGCCGAAACAGCCGGTCTTAACTAATGAAACTATAGACGGGAAACAATATCGTTCAGTAGTGATCAAAAAATCAGCATTATTTGCAACGCAAGCCGGCGTCTTAAAGATTGCACCGATAGAGGTTCGTTGTGCGGTTCAAGTTCAAACTCGACGCCGTAGCAATGATCCATTTGATCAATTTTTTAGCGATCCGTTTTTCCAGCAATTGCAAACAACCAATGTCGATATAAAATCAAATCCGCTAACAATTACCGTTGATCCAATACCAGCCAATAAACCATCAGGGTTTTCTGGCGCTATCGGCAAGTTTGCATTTAGCGCTTCAGTAGATAAGAAAAGTGTAAAAGCCGGCGATCCTATTACGTTAAAAATTGCTGTTTTGGGTTCTGGAAACATAAAATTGGTTGCATTACCTGAACTAAAACTGCCCGCTGATATTGAGGCGTATGAACCAAAAATTTCAGAAGAAATTTCTCGCGATGGCGACGTTATACGCGGAAAGAAAACCGCCGAATATTTGCTAATTCCGCGCAATGCAGGAACAAGAATAATTGAACCTATTCAATTCGTTTATTTTGACCTTGAGAAAAATGATTATACAACGATTCGTTCTTCTAAATTTGAATTTACAATTCTTCCGGGCAAAGAATACACTGCTTTCAGTTCGAGCATTAGTGCAAAAGAAAATATTCGAATATTAGGGGACGATATCAGATTCCTAAAATTAAACATCGGAAAAATTCACAGTAAAGATGAAACAGAATCTTCCGGATTATTTTTATTGGGATTGTTATTACCTCCATTGGCTTTTATTGGTTCTTGGTTCTATAGAAAAAGGATGGAAAATATTTATGGTGATATGCCGAAATTGCTTTTTGAAAAGGCAGGACGCGAAGCGTCGAAGAGATTAAAAAAAGCTCGACTGCTTTTAGAACAAGGAGATACAGAAAGTTATCATGCGGAAATTCTAAAAGCATTAACTGAATATCTTGAGCATAAGTTGCGTATATCAAAAGCTCAATTTGTGTTGGATGTGGCTATCGATAGATTGAAGCGGGGCAATGTTAATGCTGAAGCAATTCAGTCGTTAAAAAATTGCATGGAGCGCGCCGAATATGCTCGTTATGCGCCGGGTTCAGATACGAGAGAGGCAAGAAAAGAGCTTTTAGATATAGCCGGCAACGCTATAAGTGAAATTGAAAAATCATTCGGAAAGCGAAGTAGAACATGATTGGTAAAAAATATTTCTTAATTACATTTTTACTGATTGTTTTTGCTGGAGCTTATTGTTATCCTCAGACGCCTGAAGATGTATTTAATCGCGCAAATGATTTGTATCGAGCTGGTAAATATAATGAAGCTATCAAGGAATACGAAAGCATAATAAAAAATAACATAGTAAGCGTAGAAATTTACTTTAATCTTGGCAATGCCTATTACAGAAATGGACAACTTGCGCGCGCTATTCTTTCGTACGAACGGGCGGTGTTATTGCGTCCTGGAGATGCAGATATTAAGCACAACTTAAAGCTTGCTTACTTGAGAACAATAGACCGAATTGAACCGGTGCCAGATATGTTTTTAGTTCAATGGCTTCGAGCAGTCGGAACATTTTTGAATCTAGAAACAACAAAATTAATTTTTATAATAAGCTGGATACTATTTTTTGGTTCGCTTGCTTCAATATATCTAATCCGTAGATTGCATGCATTGCGTATAATACGTATAGTAATGATAATTTCATTTGTTTCTATTATACTTTCTGCAATTATGTTAGGCATACAATCATTTCAAGAAACGTCAAAAGATAAAGCAATTATAACCGCTCAAATAGTTACATCTAAATCATCGCCGGATGTAAAAAGCATAGATGCTTTTGTAATTCATGAGGGATTGAAAGTAAAGATAATAGACACCGTAGAGGATTGGGTGAAAATAATTCTTGCCGATGGAAAAATCGGTTGGATTCAATCAGAACAATGCGAACAAATATAAAACTTAATCGCATAGAGCTATTTTTATCCCAATGCGTTTTTCACCGTAGATTCTATCGATTCTCTTGTCAGTGGCTTTGGCAAATACGCCTTAACACCAAGTTGTTTTGCCGTCCTTACAAAAAATTCATCTTCTAATGCGCTCATTAATACAAAAGCCACAGATTTTAATTTTTCACCATAAGTTCCGGCAATAATTTTTTCGTAAAAAGTAAATCCGCTTATAACCCCTACGCCCAGATTCACATCGCTAATGATAAGGTCTGGAGGTGTTTTTTGAATTTCGGGTAATGCGGTTTCTGCGGTAGTGGCAGTAATAACATTAACATAAGTTTTTCTTAATATATGTTCTACATATTTGCGTATCGACGGATCATCATCAATTACATATATTACTGCAGTATCATCTGGCAGTCCCAATTCTTTTTTAACACGTTTTGTTAGAGAAATATGTTCGTTTTCCGATATCTTGAAGAATTGACGTAGATTCTTTAAATGAATATTATCTTCATCGCTTGGCTTGCCGGTTTTCCATAAAGCTCGGAGCGCTTCAACGTACGAGCCAACCTGAACTGAACGTTCTGCTTCCATATGTTCGCCATCGCTAATGGAAAAAGATATTTTTAGCGATTGCATCAAAGAAGTTTGTAATTCTGCTGGAGCGGCAATTTCCATCATCAATTTCATCATCGTTTGATATGCTTCAAGTTCCCTTTGATGCGCTTTTTGTTGTTCACGCTCAATTATTACATTGCGTTCTTCTTCCATCCGATGAATTAATTCGTCTTGCAACCGTTTCTGTTCATCTTTGAATTTTAAAAATGCCTCATCCTGAATTTTTTTACGTTCAGCCTCCATTTCCTGAAATTTAATTTTATATTGCTCAAGCTTGGTTTCATATTCTGCCCTTAGTTGCTCTTGTCCAGCTACCATGGTAGGAGGTGTAACTTGTTGTATTTGTGCTAATAATCTCTTTTCAAGTTCTTCTATTCTACGAGCTGTATCTTTTTCGATTGCGCTAATATCTTTATTTGCCACCTCTTTTACTTCAACAACGGATGCCTGCCTTGCGCGACTTTCTAACGCTTGTTCTTGCTTTTCTTCTTGTTTCTTTTTTTGAGTCTCAATTTCTTGTTGCTTATAAAATTCTTTCAGCCGGCGTTTTACTTCTTGGTCTATTTGTTCTTCAGCTTTTTTCTTTGCCTCTTCTACAGCGGCGTCCTTTTCCTTTTCCATCATCATAATGAGAATGCGTTCTTCATAAGCGCGCGCATATACGTTTTTAATATCGTACTCATAGACTTTTCGTATTTTTTCTAATGCTTTCTCAAGTCTTTGATGTTTTACATCATCATCCACTTGACGTAATAAAGCGGATACGCGAGCATTTTTTTCATCCGGTTTTAATGTTGAAACCATATTTCGCTCTCCTTAATTAAGTGTATGCAAAAGTAGATTAAATTATTAAAATATTCAACTCTAAGTAGATATATATTTGCATTTATTGTAATGAAATATAAGTATTTGTTGAATTATTTAAGATCTATAAAATTTATTAAACGTTGTGTTGCATCTTTGAATTCTTCGCATTCAAGTAGCAAGCTGACTACAAGACATGATTTCTGATTAATATTAAATAAATAGCCGGGGTGGGTAAGAATATCCAAACAAGAAAGAATTTCCATTGCCCAATCTTCGTCACTTAATTTTTGCGGAAGTTGTAATATTGCATACCATCCCCCTTCTGCGTTATATAAAGAAACGCTCGAATTAGATGAGATGTTTTGTAAAAATCGATAATTAGTTAGAACACGATTCAATATCTGTCGCCTAATAAATGAAGAGGAGGAGAGAATTTTAGGCAAAGCTATCTGAATAAGTGTATTGACAGATAAGTATGTATCTGAAATAATATCTAAACGATTTAATATTTCATTTCGCGTTTTATTTTCGGCGTGAATAATAATCCATGAGAGCTTAAATTGAGGCAACCCTAATAGTTTTGATATCCCGTTTAAAGAATAGACAGGAATTGTTGATTGAAAATTAAAAATTTTTGCTCGCCGTTCATCGTTAGAAAACACATACTGACTAAACACTTCATCAACAATAATTGAACAATTATATTCTTTTGCAATAGAACAAATTTCATGATATTCATTCTGTTTAATGAAAGAACCGGTTGGATTATTTGGATGTACTAGTATTATTGCTTTCGTCATTTTTGAAAAAGCTTTTTCGAGCGTTTTGAAGTCGATATGCCATTCGCCATCATATTTTAGTTGATACGACTTCAATTTAACATCGTTAATTTGACATAAATAATCGAATAACGGATAGCTTGGAGTTGGCACAATCACTTCGTTAGTTGTATCACAAAGAAGTTTAAAAAGGAATGAATATGCTTCGCTTGAGCTTGAGGCAAGCACAATATTTTCTGAAGAAATTTTTAATCCTAAATTTTCATAATAATTCACAATAGCTTCACGCGCAGTTAAACAACCTCGCGGTTCCGGTTTGTAAATCATACTTGACTTGTCGGTTAATGCAGAGAGGATTTCATTTGTCGGATAATTGAAACCGCACAAGGTAGGATTAGAAATGGTAAGGTCAGTGATTATATTTCCGTTATTACGCTTTTCAGAAATTAATTTAGAAAGCGGATTGAGAGTGAAATTCCATTCTGTGCGTTTTGAAAACATTTTAAAATTTAGAATACAGAATTAAGAATACAGTTGTTAGAAAACAGATGTTAATAGCAGAAACAAATCTATAATCTCATTCATCCAACTTGAAATCAATCTTCAGCTACTTCTATTTTTATTTTGGACATGCGATTGCGTTCATTGTGATCTAAATACTTTTTGCGTAGACGAATAGACTTAGGTGTAACTTCAACATATTCATCATCTCCGATCCATTCAATTGCCTGTTCGAGGGTTAAAATTCGCGGAGGTTCAAGGCGCACAGCTTCATCTGAACCAGAAGCGCGCATATTTGTAAGCTGTTTTGTTTTGCAAACATTCACAACCATATCGAACTCGCGTGAATTTTCTCCAACAACCATTCCGGCATAAACTTTTATTCCCGGCTCTATAAAAAACGTAGATCGTTCCTGTAATTTCCACATGCCATAAGCGACAGAAACCCCGTCTTCTAAAACTATTAAAGAGCCACGCGTTCTATAAGAAAGCTCACCTTTATATGGTTCGTAGCCGTGAAAATTGTGGTGCAATATTCCGGTTCCCTTGGTTTGTGTCATGAATTCAGAGCGGAATCCGATCAGTCCGCGCGCAGGCACAAGAAATTCCAAACGGGCATTGCCCTGGTTTTGAAGCATATGGCGCATCTCTCCTTTGCGTTTGCCTAAATTTTCTATCACCACACCTACAAATTCATCAGGGACATCAATAATTACATGCTCTATCGGTTCACAAACAACATCATCAATTCTTTTCAGAATTACTTCTGGACGTGAGACCTGAAATTCAAAACCTTCGCGTCTCATTGTCTCGATCAAAATTCCGAGATGTAATTCACCGCGTCCGCTGACTTTGAAGATATCCGGTGAATCTGTTAATTCTACACGAAGACTTACATTCGAGCGAAGCTCACGCGCTAATCTTTCGCCAAGGTGCCGGGTTGTTACATATTTTCCTTCTAATCCCGCAAAAGGAGAATTGTTGACGATGAAATTCATAGATAGAGTCGGTTCTTCAATTGCTACAAAAGGTAACGGAGTCGGATCCGAAGCATCTGCTATTGTTTCGCCAATATCAACATCTTCCATTCCTGCTAAGGCGATTATATCTCCAGTGCCTGCCTCGTTAACTTCAAAACGTTTTAATCCTTGGAATGTATAAATTTTTGTTACTTTTGCATCTTCGATAGAGCCATCTCTATGGACAATTTTCATAGGAGAGCCAAGCTGTATTTTACCGCGAGAAACTCTGCCAATTCCCAATCGACCTAAATAATCGTTGTAATCTATTGTTGTAACCAGCATTTGAAATGGCGCACCGACATCTCCTGTTGGTGAAGGGACTTTATTTATTATTGCTTCAAATAAAGGTTCTAAATTTGTGTTTTCATCTTCAAGCTCTTTTTTTGCTATTCCCTGTTTTGCTATGCAATAAATTGTCGGGAAATCAAGTTGCTGGTCGTGTGCGCCAAGCGAAAGAAACAACTCGAACACTTCATCAAGGACTTGATGTGCGCGGGCATCTTTCCGGTCGATTTTATTAATTACAACTATTGGCAGTAGATTGAGATCAAGAGATTTTTTCAGAACAAATTTTGTCCCTGGCAAAGGTCCTTCAGCGGCATCGACCAGTAACAAAACGCCATCTACCATTTTAAGAGTTCGTTCAACTTCACCGGAGAAGTCGGAGTGTCCCGGAGTATCTACTATATTAATTTTAAATGTCTCGTCAGATTTTTTGTCATTGTACAATACGGCAGTATTCTTAGCTAAAATTGTAATTCCGCGTTCTCGCTCAAGATCATTAGAATCCATAACTCGCGTTCCCATATCCTGATTTGCTCTAAACGTGCCGGTTTGCCTCAACATATGATCAACAAGTGTGGTTTTACCGTGATCGACGTGAGCTATAATCGCTATGTTTCGTATATTTTTTACTTCTTGCATTTATAATCCTTAATGAGACTCGCAATTTAAATTGATAACTTGAATTGATTGAGAGTCTTTTTAGTAAATAAAAATGCCTCAGTCTCGACTTGCTTACTGAGGCATAAAAAAGATACGAAAAAAATACTGAATATTCACATTTACTTTATTGTTGAGTGGAAATTCCTATTCCGAGT
>JBBIII010000095.1:0-8008 GCA_037446575.1 Ignavibacteriales bacterium | reverse complement strand
TGAGGAATAATGTCGATTGTACAAAAGAAACAGAAATATTTTCGAACAAATTTATCAAATCGTTTAAGATCACTAACATATAATCTATGGTGGACATGGAATCCAGAAGCTCAACAAATATTTAAAGAATTATCTCCCCTTGTTTGGCGCTACTCGAATCATAACGCTGTTGCAGTTATGCAGGAAATCTCCGAACCTGAATTGGATGCTCGTTTGCGAGATATAGACCTCTCTCATCGTGTAACAAACGTTCTTAAAGAATTTGATTCATACATGATTAATAAATCTACCTGGGTTAAACGGCATGCAAAAAAGATTAAGGGACCGATTGCATATTTTAGCGCCGAATTTGGAATACATGAATCCCTACCGATTTATTCAGGCGGATTAGGCATTTTAGCCGGCGATCATATTAAATCAGCCAGCGACCTTGGATTACCGTTTATTGGCATCGGCTTGTTTTACAATAAGGGTTATTTTAACCAAAGGATATTTGGCATTGATTGTCAAGAAGAAGGATATGTCCAAACCGAACCAGAATCGCTTCCTTTCAAATTGGTTACCAAGCGGGAAGGCGGCCGACTGCTTAATACAATAGAAATTGGAGAAAAGATAGTTTTCTTCCAAACTTGGTATATCGACATTGGAAGAGTGAGACTCTATCTTTTCGACACAAATATACCGGAGAATGAAGAAAGCTTTAAAGAACTAACATCAACAGTTTATGGTGGAAATGTTGAAACCCGAATAGGTCAAGAAATTTTATTGGGTATAGGCGGGGTGCGGCTTCTCCAGTCTTTAGGTATCGAACCACAAGTTTTTCATATGAACGAAGGTCATTCTGCATTTTTAGTTCTTGAACTTCTTAAAAGAGAACTGAGTTCAGGCAAAACAAAATCGGAAGCAGAGCAATTAGTCAAAGAAAAATGTGTCTTTACAACGCATACTCCTGTCCCTGCTGGGCATGATAGATTCGATTCTGGATTGATTAAATACGCATTAGGAAAATTTTGGAGTTCAACTGGTTTAACCCATGAAGAATTAATTGCTTATGGTCGTGTAAATCCTAATAATTCAAATGAATTTTTTACAATGACTGTGCTTGCTTTAAAAATGTCGCGTGCAGCTAATGGCGTAAGTGAATTGCACGGTCAGATAAGCCGGGCAATGTGGAAAGATTTATTTCCAGATAAACAGATTGAAGATGTGCCAATCGGGCATATAACAAATGGAGTTCACACGCCCGGTTGGGCAACAGCGCATGCGCACGATTTTTGGAATAAACGACTTGGATTCGATTGGACAGAAAAACTGTTGAATGCAAAATATTGGAAGAAAATTTCTAATGATGGATTGGCAACCGACGAGGAATTGTGGGCTTTACGATATACTCTAAGACGCGACCTTGTGGAATATGTACGACGGCAGTTTGAAGAACGGAAGACATCAAGATTTAACTCAAAATTACTTGTATCAAGTAATCTGCTTTCAAACGACGCACTGACAATCGGCTTTGCTAGGAGATTTGCCTCCTATAAACGCGCGCCTTTAATTTTCCGAAATCTGGATACAATAGCATCGATTGTTAACGATGCAAATCGCCCTGTGCAATTCATATTTGCCGGAAAAGCTCATCCGAAAGATAATGAAGGCAAGTGGTTTATTAAACAAATAATAGAAATTTCAAAAAAGGAAAATTTTTTCGGAAAGGTTGTTTTTTTGGAAGACTACGATATAAATGTGGCGCGTCATCTTATTTCTGGTTCTGACGTTTGGTTGAATAATCCGCGCAGACCTTTAGAAGCGAGCGGAACAAGCGGAATGAAAGTACTAATTCACGGCGGATTGAACTTAAGCATTATGGACGGATGGTGGAGAGAAGGTTATAACGGCAAAAATGGATGGAAAATTGGCGATGACACAAACGATACTGATGAAAATATTCAGGATGAAAAAGATTTTAAAAGTTTGATAAAAGTTTTGACTGAATCTGTAATACCGGAATTTTACAATAGAGATGAATATGGAATTCCGCGTAAATGGATAAATAGAATAAGAAACTCGATGGAAACATTAATTTCTCAGTTCAATACGGATAGAATGGTTGCCGAGTATATCAATAAGTATTATATACAAAGTTAATTTTGTGAAATTTTTGCGGCTACTAAGCTAAAAAAGTATAATTACTCAGTAAAGATAAAGAAAAGACACAGTTGACACAAAAAAAGAGGCGATAAAATCAAATATATTAATCAGTGAGCATCTGTTGCACCATTGAAATCTGTGTTCTATTTATCATTTTGTTTGAATTATAAAAGCTTGCTGAGTAATTACAAAAAAGTGAGCAAAGATTATTAAAATAATTTATTGACATTCAACTGATGCCACTGTATCTTTATGTGCGTATAGGATAGAAAAAATTGTAAATCAACTAAAGATAGGAAAATGGCAAATTCATCTGAAACGCCGACAAAAAAAACATCTACCATTCTATTTACTGATATAGTCGGTTTTTCAAAAAAATTAAACGAAGATGAAATACGCGCCTATGAGCTTTTAAGGACTCATGATGCTCTTATCAGAGTTCTTACCGCAAAATATGACGGAAAAACTATCAAATCGCTGGGAGATTCGTATTATATAGATTTCTCTAATCCTGTAAATGCGATTAAGTGTGCCGTCGAATTACAAAAACGTTTTTGGAATTTTAATAGAGATAAGCCGGAATTTGATACTATTATAATACGCGCTGGCTTGCATTATGGCAGTTTAAGTTTTAGAAAAGAAAATATTTTCGGCGAAGCTATTACTGTCGCTTCCCGTATAGAATCGCTTGCCGAACCATATCGAATATTCATATCGAGCGAATTATACGAACAAGTAAAAGATGTTGCCTCTTTTAATACATTTAAAATCGGGCAAATTGAATTAAATGATATTTCAAGGACAGTCGAAATATTTGAAATTCTTATCGATTCGATTCCGGAGTTAGCTGTGCCATCCAAAACCGCACAGAACATCTCGGCGGCTCAAAAGAATTTAGCGGCTTTAAAACGAGAAGCTGAAGAACTAAATGAAGCTAAACGGATAGAAGAACAACGACAGAGGGTATTAGATTCAGAAACAAAAGGCGAAGAAGAAAGGCAAAAACAAATTTACACGCATTACAAAAATGCCGAAGAGCTTTTGAATTTGGGTGATATAGACGGAGCTGAACGAGAACTTGCCGAAGTGGCTAGATTAGAATCGACGAATAAAATACAAACGATTCAAAAAAAAGAAGAAGAAGAAGAAGACAGTGGGATTTTAATTAAGAAGCATATTAGAAACGCCAAAGAATTATTATTAAACAAGGAACTCGATGCCGCTGAGCGAGAGATAAATGAAGTATTTCGCCTGCAACCATTGAATTTGGTCGCCCAACAAATTCAATTGCAAATTGAAGAAGAAAGATATTTACTCGAGGAAAAAAAACAATCAAAATTTGAAACTGTAACAGAACAGGAATCTGAAGAAACTAAAAAAATAAATAATTTGCTTGCTCATTCCCGACTACTGCTTCAAGAGGAAAAATTTACAGAAGCTACATTAACATTGCATGAAATTTTTCGTATTAATCCAAATCATTCTGGTGCGCGCAGGTTAGAAGAAAACATTAAACAAGCTGAACAAACAAAAGCTGAACTATTACGGATTCAATATGAACAAAAAATAGTAACTCAGCCATCCAAAAAATTAGAACGACTTCAATCTATAGTTGAAGAGAAGAAAAAACAGAAGTTAGTTCTTCCGGCTATAATTGAGAAAGAGCCTATTTATAAAAAGTTGAATTATTGGGCGGCAATAATTATTGCAATAATGGTGGTTTATCTTTGTGTTCCGATGTTAATAGATTTGATTGTTCCAAAGAAGGCAACAATTGCAATATTGAGATTTACAAATGCGCCGAGAGATTCAAGCGATACGGATTTATTGGATGCGCTTCCAGTGCTATTAGCCGAAGATTTTTCACGCTGCAAAAATATAACGGTTATTTCTCCGTCATCCTCTTTTCAGTTTATTTCAGATCAAACGCAATTTAAAAGAATTGTTACATATCTTCCTGCGAAATATTATTTAGTCGGATATATTCAAGAAAACCGTGGTTACTACACAGTAATAATTCGTTTGCTAATTCCCGAATTGCAACGAGTTGTCTATGTAGGCGTAGTTGAAGGCACGATTACTGAACTTTCTGCAATGCGTACAGAAATTATTAAAAAAGTATTAGAAAAAATTGATGTAAAGTCTCCGATTCCAGAAATTACTCAACCCTCAAATAAAAATGCGTTTCTTAGATATATAAAAGCACTGCGGTACATTCAACTTCAATCGTCGAAAGGGAATGAAATTGCTAAAAATAATCTGAGAATCGCAGTACAAATTGACCCAACTTTTGGTTTAGCGCATGCAAAGCTCGCTTTTATCGACTATTCTGAGTTTCAAAAAACAAATAAGATTGAATTGTTAGAATCTGCCATAGTACATGCGCAACGCACAATAAAATTTTTACCGGATGCGGCCGAGGCGAACCTCGTGCTTGCTGCATCATCTAGGCATTCTCAGAATTATGACGAGTCTCTTTCTTATTTGACAAAATGCTTAAAGACCTCGCCTCAAAATCCAGATTGTTTTCGTGAGCTTACGTTATTAGCGATTATTGCCGGTAAAAAAGAAATAGCAAAATTAAGCGCATTAAAATCTATAGAAATTGATCCGAAAAATGTTAAATCATATTTTTCATTGGGATTAGCATACCATTTTGAACAAAAATATTCACAAGCCGATAGTTTATATAACAAAGCGCAATCACTCGATTTTCAGGACACTATACTTACGACAAATTTTGCACAAAATGCTTGGATGGGAGAAAAAAAGTTTGATAAAGTAGTGCAATATTGCCAAGAGATGCTTAGAGTTAATCCCAACGACTATCGCTACTATTATTGGATGGGGCGAGCATATCAACTTTCATTCGATATTAACACAGGACAGTTATGGTTAGAAGAAGGGCTTAAACTTATAAAACATTTAAAAGAATTAAAACCTGATGATGCTACAGTACGTGCCTACTCATCGCTCTTCTATTCGAGGCTCGGCAAGTTTTCAGAAGGTGAATCTGCGATGAGAGATGCAATTTCGATAGATAGTGTTTCAACGCCTATCCTCTATTTGAAGGCAAATCTTTATTCTATTCAAAAGAATAAAGAAAAAGCTATTGAGGCGTTTCGAAAAGCCTTAGCGCAAGAATATAATTTTTCAGAAATATTGAATCCTGACCTGTCTTTTATTTCTTACGAGCCTGAGTTCGCTTCGCTTATAACGCGAAAAACAAGTGGTAAATGGCCATTAGATTAAAAAAAATTCGCGTAAATTTTTATAATTGTTTTATTCATTGCCTACTTCTTTTTTTTTTCATAAGTTTCTTTTTATAAGAAGAATCCATTAAAATTACTTTTTTAAGAGAATGTCATTAAAACGTAGAGTAGTAAGAGAAAAAGTATTGCAAGCTCTATATGCTTTTGAATTATCACAAGAGCCAATTCAAACAATTATTGAAACCGTTGTAACTGATTTGCAGAAACAGGCGGACTCGTTTGATTTTGCAAAGAGATTAATACTTAAAATTATTGAATGCGAATCTGATCTTGACCAGCTTATACAGAAGCATACAGAACATTGGGAGTTTAAACGAATCGCAATTATCGATAGGATAATTTTACGTATGAGTATTTGTGAATTGCTTTATTTTGAAGATATCCCGCCAAAAGTCTCGATGAATGAAGCAATAGAAATTGCGCGCGTATTTAGCACAGAGAAAAGCGATAAATTTGTCAACGGCATTTTAGACGCAGTATTTGCTGAGCTTAAAAAAGCCGGCAGAATCAAAAAAACAGGCAGAGGGCTTGTAGATACTTCGCCAAATAAAAAAAACCGACGATGAATTTTCGCCAAACTTCTGCCGATCACTCTATCCAAGCCACTAAAGGTCAAATATTCTCTTGGGCGCTTTTTGATTTTGCGAATACAGCATTTTATGTTATTATACTTACGGTAGGTTATCCTTTATTCTTTAAAGAAGTTATAGTCGGAGGCAAACAAAGCGATTTTTTTTGGGGATTGGCTTTTAGCATTTCTATGTTGATTGTTGCATTTCTTTCCCCTGTCCTTGGTGCAGTTGCAGATTATGGTGCGGGAAAAAAAAGGTTTCTATCAATATTTACTGTGCAATGTGTTGTTGCAACTGCTTTGCTCTTTTTTACTCAAAGTGGAATGATATTAACAGGAATGATTTTGCTCATTATAGCCAATATTGGTTTTGAAGCTGGATTAGTTTTCTACGATGCTTTCCTCCCGGAAATAACAACAAAACGAAGTTATGGACGTGTTTCTGGTTATGGTTTTGCAATAGGGTATATTGGTTCGCTTGTTACGCTTGCAGTCGCATTCCCATTGTATGTAAATGGTTTTAACTCGGATAATTTAATTAACGTACAAATTAGTTTTTTGATTGCCGCCGCATTTTTTCTTTTTTTTTCCTTACCATTATTTATATTTTTGCCAGATAAACAACGAACAAAAAGTCTAAAGTTAGATTTTTTAAAAATTGGTTATGCGCGAATTAAATCGACTTATAATCAATTTCCTCTTTATAAGAATATAGCTCGGTTCCTAATTGCCTATTTTATTTATATAGACGGCGTGAATACGATAATTATCTTTTCGTCAATCTTTGCACGCGAAACACTTAAAATGACCGTTGGTGAAATTGTCGCTTTCTTTGCTATGGTGCAAACTGCGGCTATAATTGGTTCATTCATTTTTGGAATTATAGCAGACCATTTAGGGCATAAGCGCACTCTTAGTATTACTTTAGTGTTGTGGATTATTATAGTTTTTGTTGCGTTCTTTGTTGTTGAAAAATGGATTTTTTATATTGTTGGCGTGCTTGCTGGTATTGCGCTCGGCTCTTCTCAATCGACAAGCCGGAGTTTAATGAGTAAAATTACACCTCAAGAGAAAAAAACCGAGTTCTTTGGGTTTTATTCCTTTTTTGGTAAAGCTTCAGCGATTTTAGGTCCGTTTATTTTCGGAATTGCATCTATAAATTTTGGTCAGCGCTATGCAATTCTTTCTATAGGCGCTTTTCTTTTAGTAGGATTGATTCTTCTGCAAAAAGTCGATGAATCCAACGAATAATATTTTAGCTTATTTATAGGAGTAAAATATGCGCTTTTATATTTTGATTTTTCTAATTTTTATTTTTTTAAGCTGTGGTGATGTGCCCAAAGAGACTACAACTAGAGGCAAACTTTACTTATTCATCACCGAATCGATAGCGCCTCCAATAATTGACGGTGTGAATGAATTTTTAAGATTATATCAGGCAAATGGCGCGGAAATATTTTTTAGTATCGTGCCAAGCGATACTGTCGCAAAACATTTTGTAAGTGATTCCGGTAAAATTGCATTCCTACCGCGTAAATTAACGATAGACGAAAAAGAACAATCAAAGAAAATATCTGAGAAATTAAATGAGCTTGTGGTAGCTTATGATGGCATAGCCGTTTTAATTAATAAGTCTAATATGATAAACCAGTTAACTACTACAGAAATTCAAAGAATCCTCGCTGGTGCGATAGTTAAATGGGAATCGCTTGGTGGCGGCAAAACCACAAAAGGAAAGATTAAAATTTATTACAAAGATCAATCGGATATAACGCAATATTTAGTAAAAAGACTTAATCTACAAAATGGAATTAAAGCCGGGTTCACAAGCACATCCTCGGATTTACAGACAATACAATTGGTTGAAAAGGATCCGCTTGCGCTTGGTTTTACAAACTTGAGTTGGATAGATTCTTCTAAATCAAGCGCCAAAATAGTAAAGATTGGCCGCACAAAGGAAGATACAGATACTACATTTGTTCCGCCGCTTAATGCAATAGGAAAATACTATTTGCCCGAT
>JBBIII010000094.1:0-8367 GCA_037446575.1 Ignavibacteriales bacterium | reverse complement strand
GTCTCGGTTCTTCACAATAGAAGCTAATTTATTTTGAACAGTTTCCTGTTTTATTATAATTATTGATTCTTCAATTCCATCCGGTGTATCAAAGAGTATGTCTTCCAACAAAGTAGTAATAATCGTGTGCAGACGGCGAGCGCCAATATTTTCAACTTGCTCATTAACTTCGAATGCAATTTTTGCGATTTCCTTAACGGCATTATCTTCGAATGAAACTGAGACTCCTTCAGTTTTTAATAAAGCTTCATATTGTTTGATAAGCGCATTTTGAGGTAATGTCAGAATTTTTACGAAGTCATCCTCAGAAAGACTGCTAAGTTCTACTCGGATAGGGAATCGACCTTGAAGCTCAGGAATTAAATCTGATGGTTTTGAAACATGAAAAGCGCCGGATGCTATGAAAAGCACATGGTCTGTTCTTACCATACCATATTTAGTTAGAACGCTCGAACCTTCAACAATAGGAAGTAAATCGCGTTGTACTCCTTCGCGTGAAACATCTGGACCGGAACTCTGTCCTCGCGAGCTTGCGATTTTATCAATCTCATCGATAAATACTATACCTGAATTTTCGACTCGCTCTATAGCTTCTTTTATAACTTTTTCCATATCTATTAGTTTTTGGGATTCTTCTTGACTAAGAATACGTCGTGCCTCTGCAATTGTTACTTTTCGACGCTTACCCTTCTTTGGCATAATATTCCCAAACATTTCTTGTATATTAATTCCCATCTCTTCAAAATTGAAAGGACCCATCACTTGCATAAGTGGCATCGAAGTTGAAGTTAATTCGAGTTCTACCATTCGCTCTTCTAATGCGCCAGAGCGAAGTTTTTCACGAAATTTATGACGCGTGTTTTCCTCATCAACTTCTTGTGTTTTGTTTTCTTCTGTACTGCGATTACGTTTAGGCGGGGGGAGCAAAATATCTAATAATCTTTCTTCTGCAAGTTCATTTGCTTTATTTTCGACTTGCTTAGATTTTTCTGCTTTTATCATGTTGACGGCAATTTCTGTCAAATCTCGAACAATAGATTCGACATCTCTGCCTACATAACCAACTTCCGTGAATTTTGATGCTTCTACTTTTATGAAAGGCGCATTTGATAATTTTGCCAACCGCCTTGCAATTTCAGTTTTTCCTACGCCGGTTGGTCCAATTAGGATGATATTATTTGGCATAATATCTTCGCGCAAAGTTCCGGCAACTTGCAATCTTCGCCAACGATTACGAAGCGCTATTGCAACGGCTTTTTTGGCGGCTTGTTGACCTATTATATATTTATCTAATTCTCGAACTATTTGACGAGGTGTTAATTCTTCGGTTGGTATCAATGTTTGTTTTTTTGCCACTGTAATTACAACTCTTCTATTGTGATATTATTGTTTGTGTAAATGCAAATTTCTGATGCTGTGTTTAAAGATTCTTTTACAATTTCCTTTGAAGATAGGTTAGTATGTTTTACTAACATACGAGCAGCGGCTAAAGCAAAGCTCCCGCCAGAGCCAATTGCTACTATCCCATCATCCGGCTCTATTACATCTCCATTGCCTGAAACTATTAAAGCGTGATCCTTATCGAGGACTGCAAGCAATGCTTCAAGCTGGCGAAGATATTTGTCCGTGCGCCAAAGTTTTGCAAGTTCCACCGCCGCACGCACTAATTGTCCTTGGTGCTGTTCTAGCTTTTCTTCAAAGCGTTCTAATAAGCTAAAAGCATCAGCCGCTGAGCCAGCAAACCCGACTAAAACTGAATTGTTATATAAGCGTCTAATTTTATTTGATTTCTGTTTCATTACCGTATTGCCTATCGTAACCTGACCATCTCCACCGATTGCAACTTCGCCCTTATGTCTAATGCCTATTATAGTTGTTCCGTGTATAAGTTCTTTTTCCATTTTATCGTTCCCAATTCTATTAAATTTTTTTCCGCATTCGCGCTATTGGAAGTCCCAACTGCTCTCTGTATTTTGCCACAGTTCTTCTTGCAATTTTAATCCCTTCTTGATTTAATATCTCGGCAATTTTATCGTCGTTTATTGGTTTCTGTGGTTCTTCGTTAGTTATAATCTCTTTTACTCGTTGTTTTACAACTTGATTCGAAATATCTTCACCTGTTTCGGATTCAAGCCCGGAGGTAAAGAAATATCTTAAAGGGAAGACTCCATATTCTGTTTGTGCATATTTGCTGGTTACTACGCGGCTTATTGTCGAAATATCAACTCCTACAACATCTGAAATATCTTTATAGATCATCGGCTTCAGAGTCTCACCATCCTCAAACCATTGTCGTTGTTTTTCTACAATTATTTTCATCACCTTCATCAGAGTTTCGCGCCTTTGGTAAATAGATGCAATAAACCATTTTGCAGATTCGAATTTCTTTTTAATAAAATCCTTAGCTTCCTGCGATGCTTTTTTTCCTTTCGGCGCAATAATTTCTTTGTATGCATTATTTATTCGCAACGATGGGATGTTTCTATCATTCAAAGTGATTATGAATTCGCCATTATCTTTTTCAACAATAAAATCGGGAGTAATGTAGTTTTCTTGAGCGCTAAACTCGCCCTCGCCCGGTTTTGGATTAAGATGTTGTACTAATTCTATTACTTTCTTTAGAGTATCACGACTAATTTTTAGATTTTTTTCAAGATTATCGTAACGCTTAAGTTTAAAATCCTCGAAGTACTCTTTTAAAATTTTTATTGCAAGTTCTTTATGAAGATGTGAATGATTCCCTGCATTAAGTTGAGCAATTAGACATTCTTGAAGATTCCGCGCAGCTATTCCGGGCGGGTCGAGTAATAGAATTTTATGTAATGCTCTCTCGGCTTTTTCCACTGTTAAATTAAGTCCAAAACTGAGATTAAGGTCTTGAACTATTAAATTTAATTCGCGGCGCAGATACCCGTCTTGATCGACATTACCTAAAATTTCTTCCGCTAAAATTATCTCTTCGTCATCAACCGTTAACATTCTAAATTGACTTAATAAGCGCTCCGCTAATGGAATTGTTGATGGCAGCGGCGGCTCGTAGGATTCTTCGTCGTCAGTTTGCTTATAACCTTCCGGACTTTTATAACCAGCCAAGTCGTCATTCATATAGTCTTCGAGCGTATATGTATCTTCAAGAGTTTTTTCATCTGATGATAATTCTGCATCGACGGGCTCTTCAATTTGAGTCTCTTGTTCGTCTGTCGGCTCCTGTTCTTCCATCATCTCCAAAACCGGATTCAGTTCAAGTTCGAGTTTAATCCTTTGTTCAAGTGAAAGGTTCGGCAGTTGCAATAATTTTAAATATTGAACCTGTTGCGGCGTTAGTTTTAAACCAAGACGCAACTGTTGAGTCAGATTAATCATTTTATATCTGCAGTATTAAGCCGAATGGGGATTATTGTTTTCCCATTCACACATTATTTTAAAATCGTTGTACCAAGAATGACCGAAAGTCCGCATTAATGGTTCTTTTAGAAATTCATATAAATAAATGTTGTCTAGTTTTCCGTTATCTAATGCAGGGTTGCATTCGTCTATTCGTTCATAACGTAACTTATATGCAATACCTCTATCTACTCGAATAGGGAAGAGGTGGCACGAAACTGGTTTTTGCCATGCTGACTTTTTTTCCAAAAATGCTTTTTCGAATGAACATTTTGCAATACCTTCTTCATAGAATACGAAAACGCAAGCTCGATTATTATAACACATCGTCGAATAATTGCCTGAATTTCCTTCAAAAAGACCGCGCCTTTCTACTTCATCAATATGTTCTTTTGGCAGTAACGGCTTTACAATCGGGAAAGAAGATTCTATATAATGTAATTCTTCGTCTAACAAAGGAGCGCCAGCGCCGCCAGCAAGCGTACAGCATGCACCTTTACATATATTAACATTACATGCGAATTTTATCCGCATCAACGACTCATCAAAAAATTTATTTTGTATTTCTATCATTTAGATACAGTATAACCAAAAAAAAAGTTATTAGAAAGATATTTTATTTATAAGCGAACAAACATCTTGCCCGGCAATTGACGAATTGCTCCTTTGAATTCTAATGAAAGCAAATTTACCAATGCATCCGAAGGCGATAAATTTGATTGTTCGGCTATATCGTCGATATGCAGTGGTAAATCCGATAGAAGTTGATAGAGGATGCGCTCGTTTGGATTCAATTCTAATAAAGGTTTAGTTGTTTCCTGATAAAAATTTAGCTGAAGTTGTTTTCCTAATTCATCAAAAATATCCTGCACATTACAAATAAGTTTAGCGCGCCCCTCGCGAATAAGTTTATTTGGTCCATTGCTTCTTTTTTCTGTAATGTTGCCAGGAACAGCAAAAACTTCACGACCTTGATCTAAGGCGGTTGTTGCTGTTATAAGTGCGCCGCCATCTTCGGCCGATTCAACTATAATGCTTCCTAGTGACAATCCACTAATAATTCGATTGCGTCTCGGGAAATTAGGCGCATCAGGTTTTGTGCCCATCGGAAATTCTGAAACAACGACTCCCTTTTCAGCAATGCGGTCAAGTAATTTTTTATTTTCAGGCGGATAGGGAACATCTAATCCGGACCCAATTACTGCAATAGTGCGTGTTCCATATTTTATTGCTGATGAATGAACGATTGTATCAATCCCGCGAGCTAACCCGCTGACAATTGTAATATCTTGCTTGGCAAGTTCTTTAGTAAAATATTCTGATACTGTTTGTCCGTATTGAGTTGGATGTCGTGTCCCTACGATCGCTATCGATCGGGAATCCTTTTCATTAAACTTGCCGAGTATGAAAATTAAAACAGGCGGATCATAGATTTTTTTTAGTAAATCCGGATATTCATTATCCCAAATTGATATAATTCTTCCCCCAATCTTATTAAGTCTTTTAAGCTGTTCATTAGCGAACTTATCTCCTATTTTATGGTGAATAATGTTTGCCGCAAGTTTTTTATCAATGCCAGGCACAGAAATTAATTCGCGTGCGGTTGCTTCAAAAACTGTTTCTGGGGATTTGAAGTGGTTAACAAGAGCGCGAATTTTCTGTGGTCCTATACGCGGCACAGAAGAAAGCTTTAATAGTTCTTGAACATTAATCATATTTATTGTTTTAATAAAACCACTTTATATCTACGTCAATTCCATCAGATATTGTATTCATTATTAAATGTTTGTCTTTTCGTTTTATGCTTTGATTGGCATTAATGCTGCCCGGTGTTGAAATAATCGACTGCAATTTGTTAACGACCTATATTTTTTTAAGATTGATTGGTTGAACGATGAACAATTAATAATGCATAGCGCTTGTTTATTGCATACAAGCATCCCAATTATGTTGCACAAATCAAATTAAATCACTTTGGCGAAAATATACTAAGTCCGATAGGCGAATATTGCAACGATACGCCAACGGCATACGCTCCGCCTTCTCCATAAGTTAAGAAAAAGCCGGGAGAAAAAGGAGAAGAAAAAAATAATCCGGGATAAATATTCAAACGTATTCTTTCTAAATAATATTCTGAAATAAGCAGTGAAGCAAGTAATGAATTATTACGGTCGTAAAATACGCCGCATGCGGCGCCGACCTTTATCGAGTTTGTACCGATGCCGTTCGTTACATCAACCACCCAAACGCTGGTTTGTGTAGCCCCAACTCCAAATGAGATTGAATGCTCATAGTTTGTTTTTAGCGACAACCCTAACAGAGTGGATTTGCCAAGATGTAAAAATGCTTTCGTAGATTTCGATTTTGTAATCGGATAACGCATAACAAAATTATGACCGAAGTTTCTGAATGCAAGTGGATTGAGCGATACTGCCGGTTGGGGCGACCAATCATTCAATCCAAATTCAGTAGAAAAATATTCTGCCACTCCGTCAAAACTAAACAAAATAATTCCAAGCGGATCAAAAATGCAAAAATCGGCTATGGCGTCTATATTTGGGTGGATAGACGGACCGTTTTCAACAAGTTCATTAATAAAATGATAACCCATTGCTGTAACGGCGCCAAAAACAAATGGCGCGGGAAAGCCGTAATGATCATACCATTCTGAAAGCTTTCGATAGACCATACCGCCGCCTATTAAGTGAAGCGCATAATTAGGCGCCCATTGCGCTTTCTCTATATTTAAACTAACTGGAAAAACTTCTTGTTTTAAAAACCTTTTCCAACCATATCTATTTATCCAATATCCGGGTGCGCTAACGCTTTGCCAAATACTTTTTGCCTGAAGATTCCAGTTCACAGCATCGAAACGCGTAGAACTTGTATAAGATTGCAGAACATCCAACCCGCCGTTTAACATTACGTTGATTGGGTTAAACATCGCATCAGAGCCATATTCCACTGGATTATGATAATAGTATTTTTTTTCCTGAGCCATGCCATAGAATATTTTTAAAAAAATAAGCGATGAAAAAAATAAAATTTTAATTTTTCTCATATATATGTAATTCACTGTTTAAGTATCTCCGCAGTGAATTTTTCTACTAACTCATTGGCTTCTGATTTCGAATGGGCTTCAGCTATTATACGAATGATTGGCTCGGTATTCGATTTGCGCAAATGCACCCATGATTCCGGAAAGTCAATTTTTAAGCCATCATCAATATTGATTTTACCGGCAGTAGAATAATTATTTTTTAACTTTTCTAAAATTACATCAGTGTTGTGAGAGCCAAGTTCAACTTTTCCTTTGGAAATAAAATATGAAGGGAGAGTGGCTTTCAGTTCAGATAAAGTACCGCCAAACTCTGCAAGATACTGCAAAATAAGTCCGATACCGACTATAGCATCTCGTCCGAGATGTACTTTTGGCAGTATTACGCCGCCACTGCCTTCTCCGCCAACAAGCGCTTTAACTTCTTTCATTTTTTTTGCAACATTAATTTCACCGACAGATGTTCTGTAAGTTATTCCGCTGTATTTACTTACAATATCATCCACCGCGCGAGTTGTTGAAAGATTGATAACAACTTTTGGGACATTAGTTCTCTCCTTTCTAAGGACAAAATCAACACAGGTTGCGATTGTATATTCTTCGCCATAAGGTTTGCCATTTTCAGTTATTAATACTAAGCGGTCTACGTCGGGATCAACAGCGATTCCAAAATCAGCTTTAGTAGCGCGGACTTTTTTGCAAAGTGCAGTAAGATTTTCTGGGATTGGTTCTGGTGCATGACTAAAAATACCGGTTACATCGCAAAACAACGGTACAACTTCGCATTTAAGTTTTTTTAAAAGACGAGGGACAATAATTCCACCGGCAGAATTAACGCAATCCAATACAATTTTAAATTTGCGCGTTCTAATTTTATCTCGATTAATATATGGAAGCGATAGAACGTGCCTAATGTGTTCATCAATAAATTCTTCGTTTTGCGTATATTTGCCTTGTCTATCCCAAGGGACATACTTTTGCGGTTGTTCAGCAAGTTTCCAAAAAGTCTTATTTTCTTCTGCGTCCAAAAAAAGTCCCGTGCGTGAAAAAAATTTTAATCCATTCCAAATAATAGGATTATGGCTCGCCGTGATGGAAATTCCACCAGCCGCTTTTAGTTTTTCCACTGCAAGCGCAACAGTTGGCGTGGGGCATATCCCTAAATCAACAACATTGCACCCCATTTGTAATAGAGTAGATACAACTATATCCAATATATTTTTCCCGGTTATTCGTCCGTCTCTGCCTATAATAATTTGTCCGTTTTTGCAGAATTCGGCGTAAGCTGAAGTATATTTTATAATAGTTTCGGGCGTTAAAGATTCACCAACAATACCACGGATTCCAGAAATACTAACCATTAGAGCCATTAAAATCTCCTATTTTTTTTAATAATCTACACAGAAAGGTGAGTAGAAGCAAGATAGACAAAATGATAGGAACAAGTGTTAATTATGTATGTCTATAATTTCATTATTATTTTTCAGTAAAAATTATTTTAATAATCAGTTAAGAAAAACCAAACCAAAGAGGTAACAGAGTTACGCAGAAATATTCTCAAAGAACGTTCTTGAGCGTAAGCAATAAATTGAGGTCCGCCTATTACTTCACGCGCGGTGTATTGGACTTTAGGTAGAACTAACTACTGAACCAATTGCGCACTGTTTTTACTGTTGTGGAAAATTCTCTAACGCTCCTTTCCGTGTATATTCAGGGGGATACCATGAAGTTGATGTCTGACACTTGCCTCAGAATTAGCAACGAGAAGTGTCTGACATCTAAATATGACTATTTGTATGTCATGCCCGCAGATTGTGCCGAAGGCATGCATTCGCATAAGCGGGCATCTTGAATTAGATGAAATAAAGATTCCCGCTAAAAGCATGCGGGAATGACAAATGTGGGTGTGGGAATGACAGATGAGC
>JBBIII010000093.1:0-8416 GCA_037446575.1 Ignavibacteriales bacterium | reverse complement strand
TGTAGCATAAGTCATGATTTTTTTACTTATATTACTTTTAATTTCAAACACAATTTCAAATAATAAAATTAAGAGGAGACTTCAAAATGAAAGGAAATGAAAAAATTCTTGCAACATTGAATGAACTGTTAGCAGAAGAGCTGACCGCAATCAGCCAGTATATGGTACACTCAGAAATGTGCGATAACTGGGGTTACGGAAAGCTTCACAAAGCAATCGAAAAACAAGCCATTGACGAAATGAAACATGCAGAATGGTTAATAGGCAGAATTTTGTTTTTAGAAGGCACGCCTGTAGTATCCAAACTAAACCCGATGAAAATTGGGGCAGATGTGCCGGCTATGTTGGCTAATGATAGCGCTGGAGAGCATAGCGCGGTTCAATTGTACAACAAAGCAATTGTGCAGGCGCGTGAATTGGTTGATAACGGCACCGCCGATTTGCTTACGAAAATTCTCCTTATGGAAGAGGCGCATGGCGATTGGTTAGATCAACAACGAGAGCAAATTCAACAGATTGGCTTGCAAAATTATTTAGCGAATCAAACCGGCGAGTAATTCTCAAACACAACTTCCCGACCGCTGATTGCGATCGGGAAGTTCATTATCAAACCTTCCATTGAAATTTATAGCGACAGCACTTTCCCCTTTTGCGCGACACTCCTCCGCGATTGCCGTAACTTCTTTTGCACCACAAATCTTTAATGCTTCTTTATACCATCCGATTACTGTAAGGCAATCGGGGATTGAATATGTCTCAGAATCATATGTTGTAATTATTCCAGAAGTTGGGCTGGTTTCTGCATATTCTCTATATCCTGTATCATAATAAAATTTATATTATGCCTGCTTTCTTCAAAAAAGATTGCGGATCAGAATTAGTAATAAAAGATTTATGTTCTCTTACTATACTCCGCCGCCCCGATTCCGCTCCTAACTCTTCAAAGAAATCTTCCTTGCATTTACCAAATACTTCCACAATAGCTTTATCTAATTTGTTTCCGATTTCAAAGTCGTACCAAGTTGACGATAAAATAGCTCCACTTAATTTTGCTTGATCATCGGTAGGTAAAGTCGATATTATTTCATTCCACCTTGTTCACCGAAATGTTCTCGCACAAATTCTCGTCGCGCAGATACGACGGTTCCTTTTATCTTCATGAATCTCCCTTTTTATTTTTAATCTAAATTACGCTGCTACTTAGTTCTGAGTTCATTGTATACCGATTCGATATTCATCGGTATTAATTGAGCCGATTTGAAATCTCTATATTTATCAAAACTGATCGTTTTCTTCATTTCATCTAAACTTTTACCCGCTTTAATTTCAGCGCTAACCGCAGCCCGCAAATCGGATAAATAATTAGATAATCTCAACAAATCCTTTTTTTCAGCAAGCTGACCATGCCCCGGAATAATTTTATCAACCTGCCATGTTTCAGCAACCTTTATTAATAAGTCTGCCCAGTTTTTGGTGTTAATTCCATCTTGCCAAACTATAAATGGAAAAGAGCCGTTGAATAAAATATCGCCAGTATGCAAAACTTTTTGAGATTTAAATAATACAACTGCATTGCATTTTGTGTGCGCAGGTTGTGGATAAATTACTTCAATTGTGTCTTTATCCAATATTAATGTATGGTTATCTTCAAATACGATATTTGGTTCAATGATTCTAATTTGCTTAGTGTCTTCCAAGCGTTGTTTAGCTCTTTGAAGATTTTTTTCTTCCTGTTGAAACGATGTATCGTTTTTAGCTTTAAGAACTGCTATCTTTTTTTCTAATTGTTCAATATTGGCTGGAATGTTTTGTTCGATAGATTCTTTTAAACGGGCAACTTTACGTTCATTTAAATTAGATATTAGATTTCGATGACCGACGATTTTGATCCCTTCATCAAATGCTTGCATGCCATTTGTATGATCGTTGTGATAATGCGTAATGATTAGGTATTTTATCGGTTGTTCCGTTATTTCTTTTACTTTTTGAATAATTGTTTTACCATCTGCGGGAGAATTTCCGGCATCGACCACTACAACTCCACTGTTTGTGATAAGAAAACCAACATTACCACCAAGCCCCGAAATGCTGTAGAGACGCTCATTAATTTGTTTTACTTCCGGCGAACCGCTTTGTGTATAGGTTATGCCGGTAAAAGATAGGATAATCAGAATTATTAAGATGTATCTCATAAATAAATTCCCCGTTTAATATGTATTTGAAAAAAAATCATATAAAGTTTTTGTTAATAACAAATCAATTTCTATCAAGAACTTCACGAACTATATGTAAAACATCATCGGGTTTAAAGGGTTTTGGCAAAAAAGCTTTAGCTCCTTCAATCAATAATCGGCTTTTAACATCTGGCTCTAAAAATCCGGTGGTTATTATTACTTTAACCTCTGGATTAATTTCTTTTATTCTTTTGAATTCCTCCATACCGGTCATAACAGGCAATCCAAGATCGGTAATAACTAAAGCTATCTCATTCTTATATTTATCATAAAGCTGTACCGCTTGTAGTCCATCGTGAGCTGTAATTACTTTATATCCTTTTGAATCGAGTGTAATACGTATCATGTTACATATAAAATCTTCATCTTCAACAACTAAGATTGTTTCAGTGCCTTCTAATTGAGATGTTTTTTTAAGCGTTTGTAATTCTGTTTGTTTTATGTTTCCTGGCAAAACTGGGAAATATAGTTTAAATGTAGTTCCAACTCCCTTATTACTTTCAACATCAATAAATCCTTGATGCGCTTGGATAATGCCATAGACTACAGACAGACCCAATCCGAAACCTTTTCCTTCTTCCTTAGATGTAAAAAACGGGTCGAAAATTCTTGTTTTCGTATTATCATCCATTCCTTCGCCCGTATCGATAACACTTAAACAGATATAATTTTCATTATCTGCATTAGAGAACCTTTCTTTAACTTGATTGTTCCTAATTAATTCAGTTTTAAACATGAGCGAGCCGCCACTTGGCATTGCATCGCGCGCATTAAGACATAAATTTAGTAAAACTTGGTGAACTTGAGCGCTATCAGCAAGTATGTTTGGAAGCTCATCGTGTAAAAGACTATGTATTATTATAATCTTTGGAAAAGTGTCTTTTATTAAATCTATAATTTCTTTAACAGATTCGTTAAGATTTATTTGTCTAAAAGAAATTTCTGTTTTGCGCGCAAACGTTAATATCTGGTGCACTAATGCGGCGCCGCGCCCCGAAGCTTGAATAATAGCGTTCACACATTCCGAAAATTCTGCAGGATGAGTTCTTTTATTTTCGAGCAGACTTGCGTACCCCATAATAATTCCAAGTATATTATTGAAATCATGCGCAATTCCGCCCGCAAGCGTGCCGATGCTTTCCATCTTTTGCGCTCGGATAAATTGCTGTTCAAGCTGTTTTTGTTTTGTAACATCTCTTAAAATTCCTCTATACATTATTACGTTTCCATTTGAATCTTCTACAGGCATAGTTGTTTCCAGCACAACCGCAGAAGTTCCATCCTTGCGTTTTATTGTATATTCAAGATCTTTAATCATCTTGTCTTTTAAAAAAAGTTCTCTCCTGCGATTACTAGTATCAGTATCTATGAAACTATATCCGCTTGCATCATCGGCAAGAAGCTCCTCTTTAGATTTATACCCAAAAAGTTCAATACCCGCTGGATTAATATCGATAAATTTCCCATCCTTATTGCTAAAGAATATAGAGTCTTTTGATCCTTCAAAAAGTCTTCTATATCTGTTTTCTGATTCCTTTAGCGCCTTGCTTGCTTGTTTGCGTTCGCTTCTAATTAACACTTCATCTAATTCGCGTTGAATTGCTGGCACTAAGCGCGCCAAATTTCCTTTCATTACATAATCATGCGCTCCAGCTTTCATCGCTTGCACTGCAATTTCTTCGCCGATTGTTCCAGATACTATAATAAATGGGATATCAAGATTTTTCTTTTTAAGTAATGCTAAAGCCGCTAATCCATTAAATGATGGAAGCGAATAATCTGCAATTACTAAATCCCAAGTTTTACTTTCCAACATCGTACTCATCGTATCTGCATCTACAACTCGTTCATAGGATACATCATATCCATTGCGCGTAATGTGCCGTAGTAGTAGTATGGCATCGTTCTCCGAATCTTCAACAAACAAAATTCTTAATAATTTACTCATAGTTGCTTTCCTTTACCTTATTGGAGGCAATTCATTTAGGACAAGCCAATACAATTTTAAATTATGTGCCGCTTCCACAAATTTATTAAAATCGACCGGTTTTCTAATAAAACTGTTCGCGCCCAATTTATAACTTTCAATAATATCCTGTTCTTCTTTTGATGAAGTTAATATAACAACCGGAAGCAATTCTGTGCGTTTATCGGCGCGTAATCGTTTCAATACTTCTAGACCATCTAACTTAGGAAGTTTCAAATCCAATAAGACGACAGAAGGCATTATATTTATATCTCTGTCTTTATACTTTCCTGTTCCGAACAAGTAGTCTAAAGCATCCAGCCCATCTTCCGCAACAACAATTTCATTAGCTATATTATTTTTTTTAAAAGCCCGCAAAGTGAGCAACACATCATCCGGGTTGTCTTCGACGAGTAAGATTGTTTTAGTTTTCATACACTTTCCCCATAATTATTGTAATGTAAAATAAAAAACAGCGCCTTTATTTTTTTCTGATTGCGCCCATATTTCTCCGCCGTGTCTATTAATTATTCTTCGAACTGTTGCCAAACCAACACCAGTGCCGGGAAATTCTGATGCAGTGTGCATTCTTTGAAAAGCCCCGAATAAATTATGAGCAAAAGCCATATCAAATCCATCTCCATCATCCCTTACAAAAAAGATTTCTTTTCCATCTTTATATGTTTTTCCAAATTCAATTTTTGCCGTTTGATGTTTGCTTGTAAATTTCCATGCGTTGTCTAAAAGATTTTCGAGAACAATTTCCATAAGATTATCATCTGCCTGCGCCGTAATTCCGGGCATAATGATAAATGTAACAGCTCTTTCGGGTTGTGATTTTGTCAATTCATTTGCAATCCTCTGCACAATATTGCTGAGATTTACCGATGTCCGGTTTAAATCCGAACGCATTACTTTCGATAAATTTAGTATATCATCAATAAGTTGCTCCATGTGCCGACTTGCTGTTCGCATCCGGGTTAAAAAGTCTTTTCCTTGTTCGTCTAATTTTTCTTGATAATCTTCTAAAAGAGCGTTACTAAATCCATTAATACTTCTCAGCGGAGCGCGCAGATCGTGCGAAACCGAGTAACTAAACGCTTCTAATTCTTTATTTGCCTGCTCAAGCTGTTTAGTTCTTTCTTGTACATGTAATTCTAATTGTTTTTCTCTTTTTAACAATTTCCAAATATGAATACGATGCGCGCTAAATATGAATGCGCCTAAAATTAAAATCAAAAGAAAATAGAACCAACGCGTTTGATAATAATGCGGTTTTAACTCGAAGCTATAACTTGCGCCTGTTTCACTCCAAATACCCTCGCTGTTGCATGCGGTTACCCGAAAATTATATTTACCCGGTGATAGATTTGTATAGAACGCCGTACGCCGAACTCCGACAAACCGCCACTCGCTATCAAATCCTTCTAAAATAAATTTGAATACAACTTTATTCGGAGCTATAAAACTCATACCGCCGTAACTTATTTCTACTCGTCCACTGCTCGGCTCAACTTGCGTAATTTCGTATGGCGAGTATTCGTTATTATTAATAACAACCTTTTCTATTGCAACAAGCGGCGGAAGCGTATTTTTACTCGCCTTTTTTATATCTACAATTACTATTCCTTTTGAAGTCGGGAACCATAATTGCCCATCCGAAGTTTTGCAACCAGCATAAGCCACGCATTCGCTACTGACCATTCCATCGGCTGATGTATAAACATTGCATTGTATCTTATTAATATTTCCGTTTGCAAATTGATCAAGCATTGTTTTACTCACACTGCTTAATCCCTGCATACTCGACATCCATAAATTGCCCGCATCATCCTCAAGTATTTTAAAGACAACATTATTATACAAACCGTCTTCAACGGTGAACCGAGTGAATTTATTTTCTTTATACCTTATAAGTCCGCCTCCATAAGTACCTAACCATAAAACGCTTTCATTGTCCTCCATCATACAAAAAATTGGTTCTGCTGGAATACCGGGCGTATTATGATAAGCATTAATATTGCCATTATTCCAACAGTATAATCCTTCGTCACTGCCTATCCATACATTTCCATTTTTGGCTGCAAGAATTGAACGAACTGCTTTAACTGGCAACTCGTTATCAGTATTGCTAACAAAGCGTCCTTTTTCAAATCTTTGAACGCCGTTATTATAAGTACCCAGCCAAATATTTTTATCCTTATCCTCCGCTATTACTCGTATAAAATTTTGTTTTAAACCATCCTTGGTAGTATAAATTTTCAATTTTCCTTTTTGATAATGCGCTAAGCCCTCACGCAAACCAATCCAAAATCCATTATTTGAATCTTCAAAAAGAGATCTTATGTAATCACTTGGTAGTTTAACAGAGAAAGAACCTTTTTTGAGTTTATCATCAAAATAAATAACTCCGCCGCCTTCCGATCCTGCATAAACCTTTCCATCATCTGAAGATATAAGCGAGCGAATTATTTGCTTTGGGGCGCCTTCTCGATAAGTAATATTTGAAAATTTACCTCTCCAAAATTGATTCAATCCGGCGTTAAAAGTGCCGACCCACAAACATCCTTCCCTATCTTCAAAAATTGAAGTAACATAATCGGCAGATAAGCCATCAATCGAATTAAATGATGTAAAAGAATTATTTTCCATTCTACATATACCGGCGCGCTCCGTGCCTATCCATAAGGTTCCGGTTCTATCTTCATAAAGTGCAGTAACAATATTATCTGGCAATCCATTCTTTTTTTCATACACATGCCAAAAGCTATTCTTCCACTTCACAAGTCCGTTTTCAGTTCCAATCCAAACAGCGCTATCCGATGAAACAAAAAAACTTCTAACTGAGTTGCTTGGGAAACCATTTTCTTTGTTGTAATGATACAATTTGCCGTTCCGAAAAACAGCAAGCCCTCTGCCACTTAAAGCCGCCCAAATATTTCCTTGTTTATCAACCGCAATTGTATTTAATGAGTTGCTTAATAAACCTCGCTCAGTAGTGATTGATTCATATTTTCCATTTTTATGAATAATTATTCCTTCATTCATAGTGCCAATTATAAGATTTCCATCTTTATCTTGCGCTAATCCTCTAACCTGACCTGTTTTATAATCATATTGAATAAATTTTCCATTTTTTAAATGCGTGATACCGTTGAATGTACCTATCCATAAACTGCCATCAACAGATTCAAACAACGAAGTAATGTCGTTATGCTTCAATTGAGAAGTGTTTTCTTTATTGAACACATTGAAAACAGCCCCATTAAAACGCGCCAACCCATCCTGAGTGCCTATCCAAAGAAATCCATCTTTGGTTTGAACAATTGCCCGAATTCTATTTTGAGGCAAACCCTCTTCAGTAGAATAAACATTGTGAATGTATTGCGTAAGCGGACTTGAAATTCGACGCGACTCTTGTGCGAACAAACAGAAAATTATTCCGCTAAAAAGCAGTAGTATTATTTGAGCGTAAAAATTGCCTATTCTTAGTAAATATACTTTTTGATTTACAAACGCATTAGCAAAACAAAATTTAATTTTAGAAAAGCGCACTCGCATCACTCTTTTTTTTCCTTTAAAAGAAACTACAAGAAAACAGTAACGGAAGCAAGCATATTTAAAAGTTCAAAATTAGAAATTTAAACCTGTATTATAGTTAAAATTGGCGTGTTGCTATATGTCTGTGGCTATTTTTTTACTCTTCCCCCAGCTCCATATAATTCTTGGCGCCACAGCCACCCACATCAGAACTAAAACCCAGATTCTTCCTTCGAAGATATTATAATCATGTAGTAAGACTTCCCATGGTTTTCCACCGATATAATGGAAGAAAAGAAATTCAAAACAAATTGTCATAGCTAACCAAATTAGACCTACAGCCCATGCTTGCTTTGCGGATTCAAGTTGCCAGCGTTTATTTATATACCAAATAAAAATTCCGAATAAAATAATTCCTGATAATGTGGATAATTGATGCGCCGCTAAATCGCCAACTAAAGGCTTGTAAGTTGCTTCTCGCAAAGCGCCATTAATTACAGCAATAACAAGCAAACCGAACCAGCTTAGGATATGTTTGTAAAGCATTAGTTCTCCAAATATTGTTTTGACTTCTGATAATATCGGATTAATACTGTGAATTTACAATAACGAGATATTTAGATTTTTATTAATTGATGGTGCAATTCAGTAGGGACGATTCAGTAGGGGCAATTCA
>JBBIII010000092.1:0-8549 GCA_037446575.1 Ignavibacteriales bacterium | reverse complement strand
CTTAATAATCCGTATCTTATGTCAGTCGCAAGTTGCGGCTACCCGCATCCGTGCATTTAGGCATCGGGAGCGGACATTTGAGACTCGCTCTCCGATGATACATTGCTAAAGTAAGTATGTGACAAAAAAAATGTCTGCATACAGGGACTCGCCACAGGTTTTTAATTTGCGTGTTCACTTCTGCTTTTTCTGTCTTGTATTGCGTGTTTCGTCATTATAATATTTAGGATTTATTATGCCATTTTCAAAACTTGGTCTTGCCGATCAGCTCGTGCAGGGCATTTTAGCTACGGGATATTCAGCTCCCACAGCAATTCAATCACAAGCAATTCCATTAGCGGTATCAGGCAGGGATTTAATTGGAATTGCACAAACAGGCACTGGAAAAACAGCCGCATTTGTTTTACCTATGCTCAATCATTTTTTAAAACATCCACGACACAAGGGGCATCAAACACGCGGACTTGTTTTAACACCGACACGCGAACTTGCCCAGCAAGTCGAAGAATTTATAACTGGTTACGGCCGCTTCGCACAACTTCAGAGTTTAGCTGTATTTGGCGGTGTTAGCATGGAAAATCAGATAAAAAAACTGCGCCGTGGCGTTGATATTGTTGTTGCAACACCAGGCAGACTTCTCGATCATATCAATCGCCGAACTGTTGACCTCTCGCATGTTGAAATATTTGTTCTTGATGAAGCTGACCGCATGTTTGATATGGGATTTATTAATGATGTAAAAAAAATTATTTCCCGAATTCCGGCAAAAAGACAGACTCTGCTGTTTTCTGCAACAATGTCTTCAGAAGTAAAATCCCTGGTCGCTTCCATTCAAACTAATCCAGAATTAATTGAAATTGGAGAACAGCGCAAACCGGTTGAAACTGTTGAGCAGGTTTTTTACTCTGCCTCCCAGGAAACTAAATTAGATTTGTTGTTTCATATTCTCAGGAACGAAGATCTGGACAGCGTGCTGGTTTTTTCGCGAACTAAGCATGGCGCGGATAAAATATCTCACAAACTTGAACGGGCAGGAATCAAATCGGTCGCCATACATTCTAACCGGACACAGGCACAGCGCCAGCGTGCATTAGCTGGATTCAAGCAAGGGCATTTTAAAGTAATGGTTGCTACAGACATCGCGGCGCGTGGAATTGACGTGGAAGGGATATCGCATGTAATAAATTATGATACTCCGACATTTGCAGAAGATTATATTCATCGCATAGGCAGAACCGGGCGAGCTTCTTTAACCGGCGATGCTATCACGTTTGTCTCGAATCAAGAGCATAAATATCTTAAGAGTATTGAAAGATACACAGGAAAGCGTTTTGAGTTGAAGCGTTACGAAGGATTCGATTACTCGAAAAAGCCAATTGCAAGCAATAAGAGTAATGAACCACATCCAGCATCGCATGAAAACCGCGATGGTGGCCGTAGGAGAAGAAATGACCGTCGAAAAGCTGATCATCATGATTCGTCAAGAAGAGAGGGTCGCAATAAAAGTCGCTCTGATTTTTCTGGTAAACGACATCAAAAAGAAGACCATGGGAGATATTCTAAAAAATCTCATCAGCAAGAGCGAAATAATGAGCATATTAAATCGTCTGATCGCTTTGAACAGAACAGGGGTCATTCTGGAAAAACTCATAATAAGCATCATGATTCAAAATCAAAGGATAACAGACAAAGCGGCTTCACCTCGCGTAACCGACATGAAAATGATAGATACGGTTCCAGGAAAGAAGAGAGCGATAAGTTTTCAAAGAAACCTCACAATATCGCCAGACAAAAAAACGAAGAAACAGACTGGCGCACGCTGATTGCTTCGATGGAAGAAGAGCGCGGCGGATTAAAGAAAAAATTAAAGCGATTGTTTATAAGAGATAAAGTTTAGCAACGCAAATAATTTTTATAATTTCAGAGGCGGATAAATTTTATGGGAAGCTTTTACTTCCGATCTTATTTTTTTTATCTTCGTATTTAAGAAGCGGTTTTTATTGTTGCATGTTTTATGTTGAAACAATATTTTATGCTTAAAGCATTATATCAATTATGAAAACTTGTTTTTTTATCGTCGCCTTTTTAATTTCTTGCGGTGCAAAATCCCAAACAGATAAATTTTATTCAGCGCGCCAAGAAATGGTTAAGGAACAAATTGTCGCAAGAGGAGTTCAAGATTTTAACACACTCGAAGCAATGAGAAAGGTGCCGCGCCACGAATTTGTTCTCACTCAATACTTAAAATACGCATACGAAGATACTCCGCTTCCAATCGAAGACAATCAAACTATTTCCCAACCTTATATAGTTGCTTTGATGACCGAACTAATTAAACCGCGTAAAGGAATGCGAGTATTAGAAGTCGGAACCGGTTCAGGTTATCAGGCGGCAATTCTTGCCGAGATAGTAGATACAGTATATACAATTGAAATACTTTCATCCTTAACAAAGTCTGCAACAAAGCGTTTGGAGCGGCTCGGGTACAAAAACATACACGTGCGATGCGGCGACGGTTACTTAGGTTGGCAAGAAGCGGCCCCTTTTGACGCTATTATAGTAACTGCGGCGGCTGAACATATTCCACAACCGTTAGTTGAGCAATTGAAAGATGGAGGTATAATGGTAATTCCGGTTGGATCAACTTTATTTGTGCAGTCTTTAATTGTTGTCAAAAAGAGCGGTAATCGAATTGAAAAACAAAATATACTTCCAGTCCGTTTTGTGCCCCTAATTCGTTCTAAATAATTCTTAAATATTAAAACCGCCAATCAAATTACTTGATATTGCAATCTCTGTTTTCCAAATTGTAATAAAGATTGTTTAATTAATTATTGTGATAGAAATGAAAAACCTATTATTCTATGCGTCAATAACCTTAATAGTTCTGTCGATAATTTCTTGCAAGAAAGTTGAAAAACAAAAGGAAACACAAGCTATGAGTCTTCAGCAAAAAATTGCGCGCTTCGCACCTACCGAAATATATGCCGATATTTCTGCTCTTTCAGCAGAAGATAGAAAAGCTTTAGAAAAGATAATAGAAGCGGCACGCTTGATGGACCCAATTTATTTGCGGCAAGTCTGGAGTGGAAATCCTGAGCTTCTTAAAAAGTTAGAGACGGACACGTCTGCAGAAGGCAAAGCTCGGTTGCACTACTTCCTAATTAACATGGGTCCCTGGTCAATGCTCGATAATAACGAATCATTTGTAACAAATGCACCAAAAGAAAGACCTGCCTGCGCTAATTATTACCCGGAAGATATGACAAAAAAAGAATTTGAAAACTGGATTACAACTTTAAAGAAAAAAGAACTAGAGAAAGCCACAGGATTTTTCTTTGTAATCAGGCGTGATAAAAATGGAGCATTGAAGACAATCCCATATAGCCACGAATATAAAGAATGGCTTGCCCCTGCGGCTAAGCATCTTAAAGATGCCGCAAAACTAACAAATAACAAAACTTTGAAAAAATATCTTATAAGTCGGGCAGATGCTTTCTTAAGCAACGATTACTATGCCAGCGATGTTGCTTGGTTAGAATTAGATGCGCCAATTGATTTAACAATTGGTCCTTATGAAACTTACATGGACGAGTTATATAATTATAAAGCGGCGTTTGAAGCTTTTGTTACATTACGGGACGATGCAGAAACCGATAAGTTAAAAAAGTTCGGCAACTATTTGCAGGAAATAGAAAATAATTTGCCAATAGATCCAAAATATAGAAATCCAAAAATAGCTCCAATGTCGCCAATCCGTGTTGTGGATGTCATTTATGCGGCTGGCGAAGGAAATAGAGGCGTTCAAACTGCGGCGTTCAATCTTCCGAATGATGAGCGAGTAATTCGTGAAAAAGGCGCTAAACGAGTGATGTTAAAAAATATGCAAGAGGCAAAATTTAACAAGGTGCTCGTTCCAATTTCTAAAGTTGTCTTAGATCCGTTACAACAATCAAAAGTTACATTCGATGCGTTTTTCACTCATATTCTTGCTCATGAATTAGTACACGGACTCGGTCCACATGGAATTATAATTGATGGAAGAAAAACAAATGTGCGTCAGGAGCTTAAGGAGCTGTATTCAGCAATTGAAGAAGCAAAAGCTGATATTACCGGATTATTTGCTCTTCAATATCTTATTGATAAAGGATTAATCGATAAGAAAATGGAGGAAGAAATGTACACGACATTTCTTGCAAGCATGTTCCGCTCTGTAAGATTTGGAATTAACGGAGCGCATGGCAAAGGCGTTGCTATTCAATTTAACTACCTTACAATTGAGGGAGCAATACGAATCGATGAGACTTCCGGCGTGTTCAGCATCGATTATTCAAGGATTAAGAAAGCTTCAACTAAACTTGCCGGAGAAATTTTAACATTGCAAGCTGAAGGCTCATATAAGAAAGCCAAAGCAATGATTGACCGATATGCGATTATTCATCCGGCGATGCAGCGTGCGCTAACTAAACTTGCCGGCGCAATTCCAATTGATATCGAACCAAAGTTTATTCTTGTACCAAAAACGGCAGAAAGCATTAGGTGATTTAGCGTTTTATTAATTGATGCTCATTAATCTGAAGAGAAAAAAGAATTTATATTAATTAGATTAAGAGAATAACAGGCATGAGAAAAGAAAAATTTCAATTGAATCGTAAGAAATTAAGAACGGGGCGGAAAATGCAAATATGGATTTCAATAACAATAATTGCCGTTACTACAGCAATATTATTTTCTTGTAGAAAATCTGAAAACGATACTAACAAAACTTCTATGACGTCATTATTTAAAAAGCAAGGTGAACTTACTATTGTAAGAAGTAATGGCGACACAATTATTACAATTGATATAGAAATTGCTGATGATGAAAGCAAACGAGAAATTGGACTAATGGGGAGAACAATTATTGGCGAGAGAGAAGGAATGTTGTTTGTTTTTGAAGAAGAACATTATGCTTCTTTCTGGATGCGGAATACGATTCTTCCTCTCGACATTATTTTTATTGACAAAACAGGAAGAATTATCACAATCCATAAAAACACAAAGCCATTTTCGGATGATAATTATTCTTCGACAGGATTAGCTCTTTTAGTATTAGAAGTAAATGCCGGGCTAACCGACAAGTATGGCATTAAAGAAGGAGACCGAATTAGCTGGAAAACATTTTAACAATCAATGTATAAATATTTATATGACCGAAATAAATGAAAATATTGAAGATAAAGCACGGCATCTACAGGAAGAACAAAAAAAGAGAGAAGATGTATATAAACATCAATTAGAAAGAGATCTTGATTTACAGATTAGCACTGTTGTTAATTATGCAATGGATCAGTTGTGGAAGAAATTTTCTAAGGACGAGGAATTTGATTTCATAGCGCGAGATTTTACTACGTTTGTCGATATAAACGAGTTTGCAAATTTTTATTCGCCTCAATTATTAGCAAATATTTCTGATCTACTGCCGGGAATTGTAATAGAGAGATATGGGGGCGAGAGCCTTTACAGCTTAATGCGCCAATTTGTTCAAAAGGGAACTGACATAGAATTTGATAAGTGCGCTCAACTTCTTGAGAAACTCAGATTTATTCCTTTCATAAAAAAATTAGATGAGCATGTAGGATATGAAAACTTTACTGAGTGGGTAGAGGATAAAAAGCGGCATGATGAGCTTTTCCGTAAATTAAGTAATAGTCCAGATTCGGCAGAGTTGTTCTCAAATTATGGTTATGAAAATACAGTTGAGATGTTAAGTCCATTGCTTAAAGCAACAGTCGAAAGAGCATATCGTTCGGATGGAATTCAGGATTTTATTAATGAGAAAAAAAGTATAGAAGAAAAAGTTAAGAGCGTTTTTGAATGGTATGAGCAAAGGAGCGAATGGTGGTGGAATGATGAAGTACAGAGATGGTTCCCAGGTTTTAAACCTGAAGGATATCAGGGCGTTACTACAGGAGAAATTGTTCCTAAGAAATTTAAGAAGGATTACATTGTAATCGGTAAAAAGGATAAGCTGAACCGGAGATACGATTCAGGTCCGCTTGGTGGAAAAGTAATAAAAATGAGTGATAAATTTAGTTATATGGAAAAAGAATTTACATATACTCAAATCAAAATCATGAAAAGAATTAAAGACCAATTTCTGTGTAATGAATTAGAGAAAAATTCGAAGAATAATCACCAAGAATTAATAACGCAACAGCATCTTGTTAATTTGCGTCAACGCTATCTTAGAATGCTTATAGCACGCTGTTATATTGCCCCTCAGATTATAGAAAAAATTTTGGATTTTGTAGAGGAACTTTCAGATTTTAGACCGGATATATGCCCAAAGCATGAAAAAATTCGCCATTCTTACTACTTCCTTTTCTTTAATCAAGCTCAAACTGATGAAGCAATTTCTTATTTATCGCATAAGATGTTGACCGAAACGCAAGTGAAGTATAGGAGTTGAACTTCCTAAAAGTTGTTTGCTTTTGATAAGGTTAATGCGACTAAAAATGCGACGCACTAAGAAAATGCGTCGCATTTATTATTTATTCCTCTTTCGCTCTCATTGAATCCCACAAAGCATAAGCAAACAACAAAGCAAACATTGTAAGCCCTGCAATTTCACCATTTGTGGATTCTGCCCAATGTTCGTTAAACCAGCCCGCATATCCAAAAGACCATTGTTGATCAATAAATCTAAGAAATGCATTAAACACTCCTAACAATGCGCCGCCTGCGATAAAACCGGACGCAATAAGAGTTCCGCGTTGCAAACGCGCGTTGTTTAGTTTTTCATTTTTTGATCTAGTAGAAACAAGCCACGCAATAAATCCGCCAAATAGTAACGGAGTGTTAAGCTCTTGTGGTATATACATCCCAAGCGCAAAAGCCAATGGCGGAACTTTAAGCGCAACAAGCAAAAGCGCAATTACAGCTCCGACAATATAGAGCGTCCAAGGGGTTGGCACATTTGACATTAGCGGTTTAATGACTGCCGCCATAGCGTTCGCTTGAGGCGCAACCATTGCCTGCTCGCCGGTAAATCCGTATGTTTCATTCAATAATAAAATTACTCCGCCAACAGTTGCCGCTGAAACAAGCACGCCTAAAAATTTCCATGTTTCCTGTTTTTTGGGTGTTGAGCCGAGCCAATATCCTATCTTTAGATCAGTAATAAATCCGCCAGCAACTGCAAGTGCAGTGCAGACTACGCCGCCTATAATAAGCGCGCTTACCATTCCAGATTCGCCGGTTAATCCTACTTGCACTAAAACAAATGAAGAAAGTATGAGCGTCATCAATGTCATACCTGAGACAGGATTTGTGCCAACAATTGCGATGGCATTCGCGGCTACAGTTGTGAATAGAAAAGAAATTATTATTACTACAAGTAAAGCTACAATCGCTTGCATTAATGTCGGCACGACACCAATCACAAAAAATGCGAAGATGGCAATTGCGGTTAGAAGAATCAAAACAACTATCCACAACATTTTTAAATCGGTTTGCGTGCGGATGGTTGTTTTCGTTTCGGTTTTGTGATGCACAATTTCTTTGTAAGCAAGCGAGAATGCCCCCTTAATAATTTTTGATGAGCGAATAATTCCGATTATTCCAGCCATTGCAATGCCGCCTATACCAATCTGACGAACATAAGTACGGAAAATTTCTTCGGGACTCATCTGCGAAATTAATTTTGTGGCGGTTGCGCCGAGTGGAGTTGTTATGTGCTGTCCAATTTCATAAAATAAGGGAATAAGAACAAACCACGATAGAAAAGAACCAGCCGCAATTATTACCGCATATTTTAATCCTATTATATAACCGAGACCGAACACCATAGCGGAGACATTTACTTTGAATACCATTTTCATTTGATCTGAGAGAGCTTGCCCCCACGCAAACATTCTGGTTGTGATAACTTCGGACCACCAGCCGAAAGCACTGAACGCAAAATCGAACAAACCGCCAATAATTCCGCTAACAACAAGAACTTTTGCTCCTTTGCCCCCTTTTTCTCCAGCAACTAAAATTTCTGTAGTGGCAGTAGCTTCGGGAAATGGAAATTTTCCATGCATATCTTTAACAAAATATTTACGGAATGGGATAAGGAATAAAATTCCTAAAAATCCGCCGAGCGCAGAGGCAATAAACATTTGAAAATAACTTGCCGGCAAAGCAAGTATATAAAGCGCAGGAATCGTAAAAATTGCGCCTGCTACTACCACCCCGGAGCAAGCTCCGATTGATTGAATTATTACATTCTGTCCTAAACCGTTGGCTTTTTTTGCAAGTCCGGTAATACCTACGGCAAGAATTGCAATTGGAATAGCGGCTTCGAACACCTGACCGATTTTAAGACCAGAGTAAGCCGCCGCGGCAGAAAATAGCACTGCCATTATTAAACCCCACGCTACAGACCAAACTGTAACTTCGGGATAAGTTTGCGCCGGCGCCATAATTGGTTTATATTCTTCGCCCGGCTTTAGTTCCTTAAACGCATTTTCAGGAAGACCGCTCATTGTTGTATGTTGTTCCATATGAACTCCTTGTTGTTATTT
>JBBIII010000091.1:4350-8835 GCA_037446575.1 Ignavibacteriales bacterium | reverse complement strand
AAATCATTATTCTTTTATGCGCTTATTTATAAAAGACAATATCTCTTGTCCAAATGCTAAGCAATCGGATCGTTTCAGGTTATCATAATCCTCCATATTAGCTAACATCTTTGCCGATTCTGGATCTAACAAACATTTTGTTATTCTGCCGAGAAAAACTCTTGAAGGAACATCCGTTACTTCGCAAAGTTTCGCTAAATGATTATCAATAAGCATAGATTTTTGTTCAGGTCCGATTGGTCTTTGCATATTTCCGCAAACAGCAAACAAACCACGAACTTTATTTTTTAGCCGGTCTTTATTTGTAAGGATGTAATTTTGCAACTCCTTTGATGTCTGCATATATCGGATTGAACCCCCGATAATTATGTGATCATACTTTTTCAGGTCGTGTTCTTCGCGTAAATCGAATACTTCTGCAATGCCGCACATGCCCTCAGAAATCCAAACTGACGCATCGCGCGAGCTGCCGCACCAAGTGCTGTATATAATCGCGCACTTTTTGTCTGACGGCTTCGGATAGTATTTCAGCGCAAAAGCTTTATTATATAATGTAAGCGCACCTAATCCCGTTAATCCTGATTTAATAAAATTTCTTCTTTTCATGATTCACCTGTTTAATTAGAAAAGTGGTAATGTTTGCGTATATCCTTTTTAATTTTCCATGTGCATTTCATTCCTTTCGGAAACGTAACAAGATCGCCGGCAAGAATATGAACTGGTTTTCCTCCATCCGGCGTAACAATTACTTCTCCTTCAAGAATGTAACAAATTTCTTCGCTATCATATTCCCAAGGAAACTCAGATACTTCTTTACTCCATATTGACCAATTACGCACGCCTAACTCCTTTAGTTTTTGTTCGTTAGGATTTCTTTCGACATTTATTTCTTTCATAGATAAGTCTTCTAAAAAATGATATTTGTGTTTGCCAATGGAAGTTTATTTTATTTCCTTGTCAATTTATCATTTTATGAGAATATGCGCAAATTTAAGTAGCGAGAATTTGAGATATTAAGAATTTAAGGTGGTGAGAGCTATAATCGAACATTATTTCATAGAAGATGTCAGACACCTCTCTCTGTTAATTCGCAGGAAGGTGTCAGACATCTTTCCAAGCTTGGCTTGGATATGAGCGTTATAATCGGATTATTATTCAAGAAGATGTCAGACACTTCTCATTGGTAAACCGTAAGGAAGTGCCAGACATCTTTCCAAGTTCGGAAATGGAATTAGAAAATCAATCATTTTTTCGTTCAGCAAGCTGACGATCCACCATAATTAAGCCATGCGGTTGATTGCCAATCATCTCAAGCAGACTAATTATATCAGAAGCATTTTTTTCTTCTTCAACTTGCTCTTTTATAAACCATTGTAGCATCTCTTGCGTTGGATAATCTTTTTCTTTTACAGCAAGCTCGTAAATTTTATGAATTGCCGCTGTAACTTTTTGCTCGTGCTCCAAAACTTGTTTGAAGATGTCTAAGGGCGTTTTGAATTTCGTCTGCGGTTGAGGAATTGCCTTTAGAGTAACAACTCCGGCTCGGTC
Organism: Ignavibacteriales bacterium; assembly: GCA_037446575.1. Lineage (GTDB taxonomy): Bacteria > Bacteroidota > Ignavibacteria > UBA10030 > UBA10030 > JBBIII01. Next base: position 7,287 of record JBBIII010000091.1, on the reverse strand, counting down.
AAATATATACTTATAAAATCTCATCGCATGTTCAGTCTCTTCTTTGTATTGAAGGCGCATCCAATTTGCAAATCCAGGCAAATTGTGCGCTTCAAAATGCGCCGACATAGATAAATATAAATAAGCAGAAGAAAGTTCGAAATTTATCTGCTCGTTAATTGCATCTTGTGTAACTTTGTGTAGAGACATATTATTTTTCCTTTCTATTAATTTGTTTTGAATAATAACACTGAGAAGCTGATCTAAAGTTCCTTGAAATTTGAATAAAATCTAATTGAAATCTTCGTAAATCAAAAGTATATTTTAATTAAGTAAAAAGTAAGAAATAAAAATATAAAGTAAGAAGTATAAATCTTATGCCAACATACGAATATCTTTGTAAGTCTTGTAATTATGAATTTGAAGAATTCCAGCCGATGTCGGCGGACGCTTTAATTATTTGCCCAAAATGCGCCGAGCCAACGCTAAAACGGCTTATGTCGAGCGGCGCTGGCCTTGTATTTAAGGGAAGTGGATTTTATCTGACTGATTATAAGAAAACAGATTCAATGTCAAAAGTATCAAGTTCGAAATCGGAAACGAGCGGGGGAACCAAGGTCGAATCAAAATCTGAAGCGAAAATAGAAAACAAAGGAGCATCAGAAACAAAATCTACAGTAGAAAAGAAATGAAGTTGATAGGTAAGATAGCGTATTAATTTTATTACTTTCCGCTAACATCGAATCCGGATTTTTTTAGAATATGAATTGCATCGTTTGCCGCAATGCGATTTTCAAATGAAAGTAGAAATGTGCCGCCTCTTCCTTCGCGCACTTTCAGTAATTCCATATCTTTTATATTTATTTTATGCTTTGCTAAAGCAGTTGTCAATCTTGCAAGTTCACCGGGTTTGTCTTCTACAAATATTGGCACACTAACTAAAGGCGTAAGAAAACCTTTCATCGATTTTGGAATTCGCGACCGCAGTTTTTTTGACAAATCAAATTCTGATGCAAGTAATGTTATATCCTTATCAATTATGCTTTCAATTCTTTTCAGGTGTTTGATGAATAATTGAAGCGATTTTTTTATTTCGTTTCGATTTTCGCTTATTATATCTTTCCAAATATTAAACGGACTGGAAGCTATGCGGGTCATATCGCGGAAACCGCCAGCCGCAAGCGCAAGATGCGTTTTCGCATTTGAGTGATGCTCTCCGATAGAATTCATTAACGCAACAGCGGCAAGTTGTGGAAGGTGACTGACAGCCGAAATAACGCTATCGTGTATAGATGCTTCCATTATATAAATTCTTGCATCGATTGATTTAAAAAAATTCGCCAGTGTAAGCAGCGATTTCCTTTTTGTTGCTTTAGTTGGCGTAAGAATATAAATAGCATTTTGGAATAATAATGGATGAGCCGCGCCGATGCCCGAATGTTCTGCGCCGGTCATCGGATGACCGCCAATGAAATTACCTGTTGTAAATAGATTTTGCGCTTGCTCAACTATCGCTTGTTTTACGCTTCCAGTATCTGTTATTATCGTTTTCTGGTTGCAATTTTTTGCTATGCGAGGTAAGATTTTTTTTATTGTAGAAATTGGCGTAGCAATAATTATTAACTGAGCTGAACGTGATGCACGCTCAACTGATATTTCTGCAATATCAATTGCTTTTCGTTCTAATGCGCGCTTTAGCACTGAAGGTTTATCGACGCCTGTGATTTTTATTTTAGGGTATCGATGTTTAATTGCAAGCGCAAGCGAACCGCCTATAAGCCCTACGCCGATAATTGTTATTTGTTGAAAAGGAACGATTGATTTTATCATTTCGAGCTATACCTATGCAATATAACGCTCTATTGCTTGAGCTATAATTCTGACCTCCTTCATCATTTGCGAAAATTGGTCAGGATATAAAGATTGAGGACCATCGGAAAGGGCGTGGTCGGGTTTATGGTGTACTTCTATTAGAAGGCCGTCGGCGCCGGCGGCAATAGCGGCGCGCGCCATAGGAATAACTTTATCTCGAAGTCCAACTCCATGCGATGGGTCGGCAATTATCGGCAAATGACTTTTTTTCTTTACGACCGGAATGGCGCTTATATCCATCGTATTGCGCGTTGCGGTTTCGAAAGTGCGTATTCCGCGTTCACATAAAATTACTTGATGATTTCCCCCCGCAAGAATATACTCAGCCGACATCAACCATTCTTCAATTGTAGCGGCAATACCGCGCTTAAGCATTATAGGTTTAGAAATTTTCCCGAGCTCCTTCAGAAAAGTGTAGTTCTGCATATTTCTTGCGCCAATCTGCAAAATATCCGCATACTTTTCTACAAGGTCAATCTGACTTTTATCCATTACTTCTGTAATAACTTTGAGCTGAAACTCATCGGCTGCAGCACGCAGTAATTTTAGCGCGTTTTCTCCAAGTCCCTGAAATGAATAGGGAGAAGTTCGAGGTTTAAAAGCGCCGCCGCGTAATATTTTTGCCCCGCCTTCTTTTACAATTTTTGCAATTTTAAAAATTTGGTCTTCGTTTTCTACCGAACACGGTCCTGCCATTATTATTACCTCATCGCCGCCAATTTTTACTCCGCCAAGGTCGAATACAGAACCTTCGCGTTTAAAAGCGCGGCTTGCAAGTTTGTACGGTTCTGTAACTCGGATTACTTCCGCCACACCTGACAAAAGCTCTATATGCCGGTGATCGAAATCTCTGTGAACGCCAATTGCGCCTAATACTGTGCGCTCGACACCTGTTGATCTATGCACATCGAATCCATGATCATGCAATACACGGATTATATCTTCGATTTGTTTCTCGGTTGCACCTTGTTCTAATATGATTACCATTTTTTCACTTTATAGTGATAAGTTAATGTTTCTATTAAATTTATAATTTTCATTCTACAATCTTAATACTTCACTCTTCAATCTTAACTCTTCAATCTT
>JBBIII010000091.1:0-4250 GCA_037446575.1 Ignavibacteriales bacterium | reverse complement strand
ACTCTTCAATCTTAACTCTTCAATCTTCAATAATAAATCACTCGTACCTATCTAACTTAAACTTTTCGCCTAAGTATAATTTACGTGCTTCTGGGTCATTTGCAAGGAATTTTGCAGTGCCCGCTTTTAATATTCTTCCCTCGAACAACAAATAAGAATGATCTGTGATAGAAAGAGTTTCATGCACGTTATGATCTGTAATAAGAACGCCTATGTTCTTTTCTTTTAATTTAATTACGACCTGCATAATATCTTCAACAGCAATTGGGTCAATACCTGCAAATGGTTCATCTAAAAGAATAAATTTTGGATTGAGTGCAAGCGCGCGAGCAATTTCTGTCCGCCGTCTTTCGCCGCCGGAAAGCTGATATCCTAAATTCTTCGCAATGTATGTAAGTCCAAATTCTTCCATAAGTTGCACGCATTTTTCTTCCTGTTCCTTTTTAGTTAAAGCGGTCGTTTGCAATACTGCAAGCAAATTGTCATGGACTGAAAGTCTTCTAAAAACCGATGCTTCTTGCGGCAAATATCCTATTCCCATACGCGCTCTTTTATACATAGGCAAAGTTGTGATTTCTTGGTTGTCTAAAAAAACTCTCCCAGCGTTTGGCTTTATCATTCCCACTATCATATAGAATGTAGTAGTTTTACCAGCGCCATTAGGTCCCAATAAACCAACAATTTCACCTTGTTGAACTTCCACGCTTACATCATTAACAACTGTCCTTTTTTTGTATCGCTTTACCAATCCATCCGATTTTAAAATTGTTTTATCTTGTTGGAGTGGATCGAGTTGAGAAATTTGTGGAGCAATGGCGATGGAAATTGAAGGTGTTTTTTTCGACGTTCGTTTTATTGAACGGCTTTTAACATTCATTTTTTTTCGAGCCATATTTTTTGATTTAATGGCGATTCTTTTTCTTATTGAGGCAAGTCTTCTTTTTGGTTTTGTCATATTATTTGCCGATTATGTGCGTCCCTTGTCGTTTAGGGCGGTTTGTAAATAAACGAAAGCCGTCTAAGTTATATTCTGATTCTTTATTCAATATCATTTTTTCCGGAAAATAATTCCCTTGAACGCCCCCAACAATTTTAATTCTATCTACATTGCCATCAATAAAATCTATAAAAATCCTGTCGCCGCTCGATTTATTAACCCCGTTAGGTTGATCATTATCGAATAGATAGTACAAGCTTATTGCATTTTTTTGAGCGTCTATATGTTCCAATTTATCATCGTGAAAGTACATTATCAACTCTCTTCCGGTTAATTGATTATAACGATTTGGAAGTCCGGTATCGGCAAGCGAAATTGCCATTGCTCTATTCTTTGAAAACAAACTGCGTAATTTATTGTTTTCGATTTTAATGCGAATCGTATCTCCGGTAATTTGGTTATTGGCGCTCCATATAATCGGATTCTTTTGTAATAAAATAATATCGGTTTGCACAAAATAAATAGCATTTCCACACCTCGATGATAAATCGCCCCTAATCATTTGCACAGAATCGATTGCGATGAAGCGCTCTATTGTGTCTTTTAACGATTGCATCACTCGACTTATTACAACCATTGTATCGATAGAACCGGTCGACGATGTATCTATTTTTACTAGTCTAGGATTTTTTTGAACCAAAGTTATTTTATTGCGCTCGATATGAATAAGCGAATCACCATAAATGTCTACTGCATTAGATATGTCAAAAACATGAACATTGTTTGTCGCAATAGATTTTGTTTCATTTTCGAAGTGAACCATTTCATTGCATTTAATAATTGATGTAGGATCGGTCAATACAACATTACCTACAAAATGTGAACGTTTTTCATCTACGAAGTATTCTCCCTCTTCGGCTGTTAGTATAGTCTTACCTTGCGTTAATTTGACCCCTTTTTTTCCTTCCATAACTCGGCGTTCACCGTAGTAGACCCCCTCGTTCGATAAAATTATAACGCTGTCCCGAATTACTTTTACATTTCCATACAATTCAATTTTATTTTGCTTGATAAAACGCAAAGCCCTATCGCACCAAACTTTTACTAAACCGCCTCCGGAAGCAAGTTGTACAAAATGTACATTTCCAATTAGTTCACGTACTTCTTCGTTGTTGATAATTTTTCCCTCAAGCCGGTCAGCCGAGCGTAATTCGATTACCTTGCTATGCTGTGCGAGTGAGACGCTTGATAAAAAAAAAGCGAAGGCGAAATATTTTAAAAAAGATTTCATAGCGTCTATTCAGTTTGAGTTCTGCCTGTTACATGGAATATTCGGTAGTTTTTTAAACTTTGATCAGATTCAAAACCGCGTCCCCACAACTTATCTTTATCTGTTGTGATTTCTACAAATTCAGGCGTATGAATTAATTGTTTCCGATTATCCCAATATAAGCGCTGTGTTTTCATCCGAGAAGAATCTGCCGAGACAACAAGCACGTTTTTTCGTGCCTCTAAATTGTTGGTTGCTTCATCAACGCTTCCTTCATCGCTTGTTAGTAGGGATGTTTCATCCCCTTTTGAATTAAAAAAACGAACCCTAACGCCATTGCTCATCTCTGTTTTTTGTGTTGCCTCAAAAACTCGGATGTATCCCGCGGTTATAATAGCGTTAATTCGCCCCGAATCTGAGACCACAATTGTGCTGTTCCAGCTTTCTTGATGAGGAAGAGTTCTGCTATCTACAGTTTGTAACACAGTAGGTTTAATTTTTTCTCCGCATCCTGTAATGAAAAATAATATAGGTATCAAAGGCAGTAGACAAAAAGTAGAGATTTTCATGCCGCTGTATCTCCGCCTAAACCAGCTTCAACTAAATCATGCAAATGTAGAATTCCGACGGGTCGTTGCGCATTATCTACTACAACTAATTGTGTAATTTTGTACGATTCCATTAACTTAAGAGCGTGAGCGGCAAGAATTTCTTTGTGAATTGTTTTTGGATTTTTAGTCATAACCTGAGCGGCTGTATAATTTGCAATGTTTGTAGTTTTTTGAAGAAGTCTTCGCAAGTCGCCGTCCGTAAGTATACCGCTTAAAATTCCCTCGTCATTCACAATGCAAGTTGCCCCAAGCCGTTTTGAAGTGATCTCAACAATCGCGTCTGAAAGCGAAACGTTTTCTTTAACAACCGGAATATCTTTGCCAGTTATCATCATTGCTTCAACTTTCAGCAATAATTGTTTGCCTAAATTTCCACCGGGATGAAACATTGCAAAATCATTTTCAGTAAAATTTCTCAATTGAAGAAGTGTAATTGCTAAAGCATCTCCCATAACAAGAGCCGCTGTAGTTGAAGAAGTTGGAGCTAAATCGTAAGGGCATGCCTCTTCCTTAACGCTTATATCAAGAACAATATCGCTTTGTTTGCTTAAAGGTGAGTTCGCATTGCCGACAATTGCAATGACTTTAACTCCAAGCTGATGAAAGTATGGGAGAAGCTGTCGAAGTTCAGTAGTATCGCCACTTTTGGAAATACATATTACAACATCATGTGCAGTAACCATACCGATATCTCCGTGCACGGCGTCTGTTGGATGCATAAAAGCAGACGGAGTTCCAGTTGAGTTCATTGTGGCGGCAATTTTACGCGCTATAATTCCAGATTTTCCCATCCCTGTCACAATTATTCTCCCCTTTGCATTTAAAATTAGATCGATCGCAGATGCGAAGTTTTTATCTATATGAGATTCAAGCGCCGTTACTGCCTCGGCTTCTATACGGATTATTTCTTTTCCTTTTTGGATTATCGATTCTGCATTCATAAATTCATTCCAAAAACACTAAAACTAATTTTTATTTTTTAAAATTATGTCGATAACTTCGCGCACAGCTCCATTACCGCCGTTACGCTTACATACGTAGTTCACAAATTTTATAATCGAAGGAACTGCATCAGCGGGTGCGGCTGAAAAACCGACTTTTGCCAAAACCGGAATATCAAACTCATCGTCGCCGATGTATGCGATTTCTTTATCTGATAAGTTGAGATTCTTCTTTATAATTTCGTACGCTTCTATCTTTTTTTCGAAGTTTTGATGAACTTCGTTAATACCGAGTTCTGCGGCGCGGCGAGTTACAATCTCCGATACTCTGCCTGTGATAATTCCGACTTTTATTCCCGCTCTTTGCAGTTTGATAATCCCATAACCATCCTGAATATTGAATTTCTTCATTTCCTCGCCGGAGTTTGAATAATAAATTCCGCCGTCTGTCATTACGCCGTCAACATCAAGTAAAAGAAGTTTAATTTGTT
>JBBIII010000090.1:0-8922 GCA_037446575.1 Ignavibacteriales bacterium | reverse complement strand
TTATCACAAATATTCCAATGCTAAAACCGATTCCAATCTTTACTAAAATCGGCAATACTTTCTTTTTGAATTCGTAGGAAGTCATTATTTAATTCCTTTAGAGGTGGAAATTGATTGTATTTTAAGGATACATTGCTGAGTACAGCGAAATAATGTATGTGATACAATGAGAATTAATTTTTAAAAAGAAAATCTATATAAAACGCTAAAGACTAAATCGCTCGATCTGTTCGGATTATGTATATAGTCAAACTGACCGACAAGATAATGATTTTCCATCACTTGATAATCAGCGCCTGCTTGGACTAATGTCCGCTTAAAATCTCCGAATGAAGGCGCAAGTGTTGCTAATAAATTTAATCTATCATTCATCAGACGATATCGAGCGTTTAAAGATATTGTTTGATAATCAAACGGTGTTTCATACATCTCAGTCAAATATTTTTTTGTAATTGGGTCTTGCTTTGCCGAGTACGCTTTATTATGACTTACAATGATTGCAATTGTTGTCTGCAACGGTATTTTATAAAACGTAGTAAGCGATGTTGTAAAGCTTATGTTATCTTGATTTCTTAAATTAAATGTATTATCTGTTTTATTTGCGATACTTACAGTTGCATTTAAGCTTTGCCGCGTTAGCGCATGGAAATCATAATTCATCGCAAAAAAGATGCGATTAGTAATTTCATCGGCAAATGTTGTCGAGTCACTCTTTGTTGGAAGAATAGTAGTATCAATATGAGAATACGTTATTGCACCAACCGTGGAATCAATAACAGTTGTAATAAGCATTCTATGTTTCATATCAACCGGAGTATTTCTAGTATTAAAACCGTAACCAACTGTAAAAGTTGGCCACGTTGCTCCGGGATAAGCGGTAATTGAACCGTTGAATGTATTGTAAGTTGTTCTCGGTTTATTTTCATTTTGCACATTATTCCATTTTGTCTCGTAAGAAATGCCTGTTAAAATCCTGTTATCAAACAGGCGTATCCTATCCGACACATTAATTCCCGCAATATCTGTTTGAACATACTCATTGCCGAGTGATTTAAAGTTAGCCCCTCTACGGAAAACTAACGCGCGTATATAGTTATTGAAGTAGTTTAACGTTAATTCAGATTCAACCGATAGAGAGGGGAAACCGTGTTTTGGATCTAATGGAGAAAGGTTTTCATTGATTGTAATAAATTTACGCCCCATTTTTGCAATGTCCTTTAAATCTTGTGCGTCCTTCTTTGCCTTTTCAATTTCAGCGGCTGTTTTTGTTATGTCGTAGACACCTTTTATAGAATCGATTGCCGCATCCGATAAATCACCTTCTGATATATCTGTATTTAACAAGCTGAATGCAGCCTGTGTTGTCCATCTTATTTTTTGATTATCGAAAGAGATGAACAAATCTGTACCTGCTACAAAGTTTTCACGCGGATGATCACCATAACGAATAGAACTTACATTATCTTTTGCTTTCATATAAGTGAGCCCGAGTTGGAAATTTTGGCCGCTTCCAAAGCTTGGTCGGACGGCTATAAAATCCTGAGCATATTCACCTGTTTGAAATCTCTGATAGAGCGGACGCCACTTTCCCGTTATTGGATCAAAGTCTGTTCGGATATATTGTTTACTTGTTCTGTCTGCAGCCGCCGCTGTAGAATCTGCATACAACATTGGTCCGCCATCTAATACTTTCCCTTCAATAGAGCGCATTGTCTTACCATAAGAGACATCTACATTCAAATAACCAGTTGTAACCGAACCGGTAACACCTCTAACTCGTTTGCCGCTGATAAATAGAGAAGGAAAAACCGGATAAGCATCCCCAATTTGTATTTTTAAATATTCATCTACCTGCAAAGTTCCTAGGAAACGATTCTGCGGTTGCCGATCTGGCGTATCTTCGTTAGTAAGGTGCATATCATAACCAAATGATAGAAACTTATATGCACCGCTTAATCTTGTATCGCCGCGAGTATATGTATTGCTCGCACCGCCAATATTTTCATTTCTATATTCCAACTGAGCATTACCCATATATTGTAAAGAAGATTTTTGTTCTTCAATTGCCGCCGCAGTGGAAAGATTAAAACTTGTCTGCTTAGAATAATATAACTTTCCTAAGGTATCGTTCAATACTATTCTTAACGAATGTGTTCCAATATCTAAGGGCTTGTCAAAATTCTTCGGACTATAAAGTAAGACATCATCGGATAATATGGCTTCATTTGTTACATCCACACCGTTTAAAAAAAGTTTTGTTTGTTTTTTATCGACTGCGTCTGATGCAAACATTAATGAAATTGCTACTGCTAAATCTTCGGCTGTTAAAGTTTCGCCCGGTTCTGGACTCAAAAATCTAATTTCCGCATCTTTCGGATCAACTCCTTGAACTGTTATCTTCAACGGATTAAACTCCGGATTTTCTTGTGGAAAAAAAGCTTCCGTTCTATCTGTAAGTTGTAGTTTAATAAAATATTCGATAAATGGAGGCGTGATTGTTTTGGCAGGAAGTGTGGCAACTGCTGTTCTGCCGGCAAGAAGCATTTCTAACTCTTTGTATTCCGATTCCCCAAATTGTCTATAATTAATCAATACTTTATTCACCAAAGCATTTTGTGCTAAACTAACGCTTATTGTAATTGGATTTTTTTCGATAGCCGGGGGTGCTTTAACCTCAATTATATACTGGCTTACTTGACTATAGGAAAGTGAATGCAAAAATAAGGCAAAAATAGGAAGCAAAATAAAATGGTGAATGAGTTTCATAAAAAGCCCCTTTGAAATTTTTTATTGTGTTTTTTTAACCTTATAACAAACAAACACAAACGGCGGAAATACTATATATCCGCCGTTTAATGTATTAAAACCATATCTGTTATGCAATACCCGTTATTGCCCTAAATAAGCTATTCACTCCATTTCAATACAAGAACTTTTTTCTGCAAAGATCCTGTTTGTCCAGGAATTCTTAATTCGCGCTGTATTGCCTGTACCGGAACTGATAATGGAGCCGTTTCGCCATTTTCCGGAACAATTACAGTTGAACCATCCTCAAATTTTATTGATAAATAATATTCTAACTTTGGGAATTTTACTTTATCTCCCTCTAAACGACCAGTTGCAACTTGACCGCTTAGAGTAAGAATTAATTCTGTAAACGTTGCCTCATTTTCCTTTTTGTGGAATAAGTTTATACCTGTAACATTTGCCTGTAGAGATGAAAAATTAACATGCACAATACCGGCTGACTTAGATTTTAAAGCGCTGAACGCAGGGACAATTCTGGTTAATGGCGGAACTTTTAATTTTAATGGAGAAGAAGCCCCATCGCTGGGCAATAAAATTTCTGTTCCGACAGAGTCCGCTATTTTTACAATAAAGTAATATTCTAATTCTGGCGGACGCACATCAATTCCTGGAATTGTTGAAGTGGCTACTTTATTGGATAACGCCATATCTAAAGTATTAAAACTTGCCTGCCCGCTTCGGCGGTATTTCAATGCAACTGAATTAATTGAAACTGTAACATTGGACATATCTAATTTCGAATCGAGATTTATAAACGAGCGAACTGGTGATGGGCTAAATGATGGTGTAGCTGAAATTTGAATCCCGCCAGCGCTCGAAGAAATCGAAGCAGATACGGCAACAGAACCGGGAGATTCCGCGCCACCAGAAGGAAGACTTAGATTTTGATTACCAACTGTTATTACAAAGTAATATTCTAACGAGGGACTTAATACTTTATCTGCTGGAATTTCAGAAGTGGCTATTTTACCATCCATTATCATTTCTGCTTGTGTATAATCTGTAGCGCCCTGTCTACGATAGTGAAATTTCACAGTGTTAATTGTTGTATCTGTTTGGCTTAAATCGAGTTTGATAGTAGTCGCATTGCCTTCTGTTGGTGATGGATCGAATGCAATTGTTCCTGCAATTACAACGCCTTTTTCTGTTGATTTTTCTTGTTGTCCTTCACCTTCAGACGCACCGCTTTGAATATTATCTAATTCTTTCTTGTTTGCTTCTCGAACATTTAATTTTCCCGAACTATCTGCAATACCAGTCTGACCCGCTCCCACAATAGATGAATTACCAGAGATAGAATTTGTAAATTCAGCAAGTCCTTCAGAGATCGTTAATAAATCTTGATTTCCGCCAGAAATATAACCGCCTTCGGTTCCACGTATAGACGCCACTGAAATTGGAGATGAAAAACGAAATTGTTCGGATTCAGATTTCTTTACATTAAATATCATATTTCCACGATCCATGTGGACACTACGGCTTAGTATTTCTTTGCCTTGTACTTCGCCTTTAATCGTTACAATCGATTTTTCCCGCAAAATGAGCTTCGACTGATCGGCAAAAAGTATCATTGCTAACGAACCTTTATCCGTTTTGACTTCATAGCCCGATTTCAACTTGGTCAAAGGAACTGCTTTTTGCCAACCTGTTGTTGGCGCTTTCATATCAACATCTCTAATAACTTTTATAATGTATGCGGAAATATCTTTCTTATCTTGTTGACTTTTTTGTCCCAGTGAAAGCAGAACAAGGAGCGCCAAAATAGAAATTATTAATATTTTACTTTTCATGGTCTTCTCCTTTATGCTTATTGATTTTCAATACCAAGTTGTAATTTTAGCTCTGACCTACCGGAAAGTTCATTTAACAATGTTTGTAGATCGGCTTCATTAATTGTCCTGCCGTCTAATACAATATTGCCATAAGCGGGCCAAGCAACCCAGTTGCTCGGTTCTGAGCGAAGCGTGGAATACGTTGCAGACGCTGATCCACTGAAAGCATTCAAAAAGTTATCAAGCATCTGTCCGACTTTATCATCAGTAATACGGAAAACCACTGGTTGGCTTGGACGGAACACATCGCCGCGATTTGTTACTACTCTTGCTTCAACTCTTAGCACATAAGCTTTATTCTGCTCAAGCTTTCGTTCTGCATCAGCAGGATAGGTTAGTGAAGTCCCTGAAAAATCTGCTGTGCGATTTTTATCTTCATATGATTTTCTAACTAAACTCGGACTACCACCAGTTAAGGCGTCTTGCGGTGACCTGTGATTCGTAAGAGCTTCAAATACAGAAACTCTGACAGCATTTGCACTTGTTGTCCAGTTAAATGTAGGGGCTAAGTTGTTGAAAGCGCTTCCGGTTTTTGGATCTATAATTTCAACAAACGCTTCATCTACTGTTGAGAAAGGAATAAAAATAGTTTTCTCGGCATCACCACCAGGTATGGGTTTTTTGGTTTCAAAATCATAAACCTTCATGATAATTCTATAAGTGCCCGGGGGAGCCATCGGGTTCTTATTTGCTATATTTTCTAATTTTTTACGTAGCTGTTTATTTTCTTGATAACCTTCATCAACAATATATATTTCACTTGATCCTCTGGCAAAATGACTTGTGACAAGTGTTTTTTTCTTTATCACGTCAAATTTATTTGTGAACCCTCTTACAATATAGTCTTCTTTCTCATTCAATAGCGCAAGTCTTGCTTCCACGTAAATATATATTTGATGTCTATTCTCGTCTTTGAATTCAATATCTAGCGATATGCCAGTAACATTTGGACTTAGTTTTTGACTTCTTACGTCTACAAAATCCGTAAGGTAAATTACTTCATATGTTTCAAAGTTTAATTGAATTCTTTCTAACTGTGCATTACTCATAGATACAAAACACAATAATAAAAGTGTTAGCCCTAGAGCAACACTATGAACTTTCTTATTAATTATCATAATTTGTGGCTCCTTATTTAATTGTTAATAATTAACTTAGCCGATGGAGCAATAAGACGTGTTGACAATTATCACATTTTAAAAAAATCAAAAATTTATAACATCATTATAAATAACGAACGCCATAAACACAAGAAGCAAAATAATCCCAGCTTGTTGAATAACAATTTTTATTTTGCTTGGTACTTCTCTCCTAAAAATTGCCTCGAAGCCGAGAAATACTAAATGTCCCCCGTCCAAAGCAGGAAATGGCAATATATTTAGCAATGCAAGACTTATGCTAAGCAAAGCGAGAAATCCAAAGAACTGAATTATTCCGCTATCTGCCGATCTCTTTGCTAACTGCGCAATTTTTACAGGTCCACCGACGGATTTACTTAATGACGCTTTACCGACGACAATTTGATACAAATTAGAAATGAAGAGTTCTGTAGTAATTTTTAATTCTCTGATTCCGGCAGGCAGAGCTTCAAGAAATCCATATTGTTCAACAAAAACAGGACCGGTATAAGCAACATCGAGGGAAATTCCTATTCTTCCTTCAGATGTCGGTGTTACTAGCGCTTCCATCTTTTCTTCTCCGCGTATCCATGTGAGCAATATTTCTTTTCCTGCATTTTCTCTAACAATTTCCTGTAATGAACCAAACCACACCTTCGTTCCGTTGATTGTATTAATTGTATCTCCAGATTGAAGTCCGATTTTATCGGCTGGCTTACCTTTTTCCACTGTTGATACAACCGCCGCAAGTCCTGTTGGCAAAATGCCAAATCGTTCTTCTGTGAAGTCAGGTATATCTGAACGTAAAATCCTGATTTCATTTTCTTTGCCGAAGCGTTCAACTCGTAATGTAATATCATTTGCAACAGATTCGGTATAGATAAAACTCTCAATCTCATCCCAATTTTTAATTTGTTTATTATTGATTGCTAAAATTTTATCGCCAACTCTTAAACCAGCTTTTGCGGCAGAACTTTCTTTTGTTACGAATCCAATTTCAGTAGTCGGACGTACTGTTTTGCCTTGATAATATATTATTCCCCAAAATATTACAATGGCAAGCAAAAGGTTCATCAGCACGCCGGCAGAAAGCACTATTGCTTGCTGCCATTTGGGCTTAGAGCGGAATTCCCACGGTTTTGGTTCTTTATTCAAATGTTCTGTATCTAAGCTTTCATCAATCATTCCGGCAATCTTTACATATCCGCCAATGGGAATCCAGGATATGCAATAATCGGTCTCGCCAATTTTTTTACCGAATGCCCGCGGCGGAAATCCGATACTGAATGTGTCAACTCGCATTTTGAAATACTTTGCGGCAAGAAAATGCCCGAGTTCATGAACGAATACAAGTATTCCGATTGTAATAATGAAGTAAAATATTGTTATAAGTATTTCCATAAGCTATTTATTATTAGTTGTCAATTATTTTTTCTATGTAATTTAACAAAAAAAACAGAAAACAAATTCCCAAAACATTAAATTAAGTTTTTAATAAATTCGCGCGTCCGTCTGTCGGCTTCGTATATATATTCAAGTTCTGTTGTAGAATGATTTGCAATATGACTAAGCGATTGCTCGATCAATTCTGGAATGCGTTTAAAGGATATTTTTCTTTCTAAAAACGCTTGCACAGCCACTTCATTAGCGGCATTGAGAATTGCCGTAGAGGTACCGCCGGCTTTAAGCGCATCGAAAGCTAACTGCAAACACCTGAATTTTTCAAAATCAGGAGTAAAAAAAGACAAATTATGAAGCTGTGGAAAGTTTACGCGGTTTCCATTTAGATAACAGCGCTCAGGATATGTCAACGCATATTGTATTGGAATTTTCATGTCTGGCACGCCAAGTTGAGCTTTTACAGAACCATCTATAAATTCTACCATTGAATGGATAATTGATTGCGGATGAATTACAACATCTATTTGCTCAGCCGGCAAATTGAAAAGCCAATGCGCTTCAATAACTTCCAATCCTTTGTTCATCAAAGTAGCGGAATCTATCGTAATTTTATTTCCCATCTTCCAGTTAGGGTGCTTCAACGCGTCTTCGACAGTAATTGAGCTAAATTGTTCTTTCGGAATATTTAAAAATGGTCCCCCAGAAGCTGTAAGAATGATCTTGTTAATACTTTTCCAATCCTCGCCCGCAAGGCATTGAAGTATTGCGCTGTGCTCGCTATCAATAGGAAGTAAAGATACGGTGTTTTCTTTCAACAGCTTTGTAATATATTCACCTGCAACAACGAGTGTTTCTTTATTTGCAAGTGCGATATTTTTTCGGCTTTTTATAGCTTCAACGGTAGGTTTTAAACCTGCAAACCCAACAAGCGAATTTACGACAATATCTATATCATCGCGGCGAACAATTTCTAACAAACCTTCCCGTCCTGTAAGAACTTCGACATCGTTGCCAACCGATTGCCGAAGCTCTGATGCTTTTATTTCGTTTAGGACAACAACGCCTTTTGGCTTGAATTTAGCTGTTTGAACTAACAATAATTCTATATTTGTGTTAGTTGTCAGGTATGTAACCCGAAATTTATCGCGCATATTACCGGCAACCAAAAGCGTGTTTTTACCGATTGAACCAGTGGAACCGAGTATTGCAATATTCTTAATTGTCTGACTCATTATACCTTGCCTGTTTTTAAGTTAATCAAAAAGGAAAGGAATGGCAAGGAAGTGTAAGTCGAAGAATGGAAATCGGAAGGTACATGGTATCCCCCTGAATATACACGGAAAGGAGGGTCAAAGAATTTTCCACAACTGTAAAAACAGTGCGCGAATGGCTCAGGAGTTAGCTCTACCTAAAGTCCAATACACCGCGCGTAAAGTAATAAGCAGAATAGAAGAGCGCCGGGAATAATGCAATAATAACGGAGATAATTCCAATCTTCTGTCCTTTTCTTGCTAATGATTTATATTTTATTTTTTTCATATTCCGCTATTTTCACTTCTGTTCAATTTACGATATATGTTATTTGTTTGTTCCATAAGTAGAATTGCAATATTAAGATTGAGAGATTATACAGACACGCCAAACTTAAAGGATATTAAAAGCATTAATTACAAGAGCACAATATTTTACGCCAAATTATTAAACCCATTTAGATTTGCTTAATTCTTCTACGGCTTTGTTGCCGCTCATTATTGCGCCCTCGA
>JBBIII010000089.1:0-9127 GCA_037446575.1 Ignavibacteriales bacterium | reverse complement strand
ATGGTTATTAAAAAACCGCCGCCTAACAAGGTTTGATTTAGGCGACGGTTTTTTTTAAATTTAATAATTACTACAAAGTAGTATTTGAAAAACAGAAAGATGTCTGACACTTCCCAAAAGATTTAATGCGAAAGTGTCTGACATCTTTCTATGAAAGAGTTGAATATTTCCTTTCTTATTGGGTCGGGAGAGCATCTCCCTCCCAGCTTCAGCTTCAAGTGTCATAAATTCCTTCACATATCAGATTTTATTTTAAACCTTTAAGAACGCTGGTTGAAAGTTACTATGTGGTTATCCAAAAAGTACCTCTGTAATACTGAGCGAAGCGAAGTATCTTGTTTTTTATAGTAAAGACAGATTCTTCAATCGCTACGCTCATTCAGAATGACAGAGTCTTTCTTTTTGGACAGCCCCAGATTATTTTCATAACATGCTTAGTCAAATCCTTAGTCGCACAAATTATTTCATCCAATTAATTTTTGCCGATTTAACATCGCGGGAGTTGGTTCCAACATATACTATAAAATCGCCAGCTTCCCAATCGTACTGAAGATTGCTGTTGTAAAATTTTAAATCTTCAGTAGTAATTTCCATGCTTATTTCCCGCTTTTCGCCCGGCGCAAGCATAATTTTCTTAAAGTTTTTCAACTCCTTCACCGGACGCGATATGGACGCAACCGGATCTTGAATATATAACTGAACAACTTCCTCACCGGCATATTTACCTGTGTTAGTAATAGTAATTGTAACCGTAAGCTTCTCGTCTCCTTTTAGTTGTGTTTTGCTGAGCTTGATGTCGCTGTATTTAAAACTAGTATAACTTAGTCCGTATCCAAATGGATAAACCGGGTCATTTGAACAGTCTAAATACTTTGATGTAAATTTTTGATTCGGATCTACAGGGCGTCCTGTGTTCAGATGGTTATAATAGAGAGGTATTTGACCGACATTTTGCGGAAACGTAGTAGTCAATTTTCCGGAAGGATTATAATTCCCAAATAAAATATCTGCTACAGCATTGCCTGCTTCAGTGCCGCCAGCCCAAGCTTCTAAAATTGCGTCAACATTTTGATTCTCCCAAGCCAAAGTCATTGGACGTCCATTTATCAGAACAAGCGCTACCGGCTTACCTGTGCCAAGTAATGCTTTTAACAAATTCTGCTGTGACTGTGCAAGTCCGATGTCTGTCATACTGGCTGCTTCGCCCGACCATGCCGCAGGTTCGCCCAACACTGCAATTATCACATCTGCTGATGCGATAATTTGTAGAGCTTCTTTCAGTAACGCTTCGGATGATTTTTTTGTGTTCTCAGTTGTCTGCGGTTCGCCAGGTAAAAATGGATATATGCTTTTTGCCAATTTAGAATCATCAGTAAGCTTAGCCCCTGTAGCAAAAACAATTTTAGCTGTATCGCCTACCGCATTTTTTATTCCTTCAAGAACTGTAATAACATTACTTTCCATTCCACCCAACGCCCATGTACCTAACATATCAATTTTTCTATCTGCCAATGGACCCACTACAGCTATTGTACCTTTTTTCTTTAATGGTAGAATTTGCTTATCGTTTTTAAGCAACACCATAGAGCGTACCGCTATTTCTCTTGCGGCTTTTATATACTCAGGCGTAAGAGTTTCTGCCTTTGCTCTTTCTTCATTCATATAGCGATACGGGTCATCAAACAATCCTAACTTATATTTAGCTTCAAGTATTCGCCTGCAGGCTTTTTCAATATCCTGCATCTTAACCTTTCCTTCATTTATTGACTTCTGCAGAGTAGTCAAGAATCCTTCCCCCACCATATCCATATCAGATCCTGCGTTCAAAGCTAATGCCGATACTTCCTGCAAATTACCCATTCCGTGGTTCATCATTTCGTTAATAGCTGTATAATCGGTTACAACAAAACCTTTGAAGCCCCACTGCTCTCTTAATAAATCTGTTAACAGCCAACGATTTCCTGAAGCCGGAATTGCATCTACCACATTAAAAGATGTCATCACGCTTCCAACTCCTGCGTCAACAGCAGCTTTGTACGGTGGAAGATAATAATTGAACATCGTAACCTTGCTCATATCTACAGTATTGTAATCTCTTCCAGCTTCAGACGCTCCGTAAAGAGCGAAATGTTTTACACATGCAAGCATTGTATTATTTTTTGAAAGGTCATCTCCCTGATAACCTTTAACCATAGCCTGAGCAATACGCGATCCTAACCAGGGGTCTTCACCACTTCCTTCCGCAATTCGTCCCCAACGCGGGTCTCGTGCAATATCAACCATTGGCGAGTACGTCCACATAATTCCATTTGCAGTTGCTTCCTGTGCGGCTATGCGGGCGCTTCTCTCAACTTGCTCTAAATCCCACATACAACTTACAGCCAGCGGAATTGGAAAAGTGGTTTTTAATCCGTGAATCACATCCAAACCAAAAAGCAATGGAATTTTATTCGGCGACTCCTTAACTGCAATATCTTGCGCTACCTTCATAGACGCTATCGAAGATGCGTTCAGCATTGCTCCAATTTTGCCTTGACGAACATTTTGCAATATGTTTTTGTTACTTGCCGTGCCTGTTGTAAAGTCTCCGGCATTAATAAGATTCAACTGACCGATTTTTTCTTCTATTGTCATTTTATTCATCAGGTTATTGATAAATAAATCCATCTTTGCATCTTGCGCGCTTGTCGGTATTGTTAATAGCGCCGACACCATTATCACAAATATTTTCTTCATAATATTTTTCCTTTAATTAAAGAATTATAGATAATATTAATTGGATTTCGTTTTTTTACAACAATCAGAGTTATCTTATAATACAAGTTTCAACTTCGCTAAATAAGTTATCAAGTTATCTCATAATCATTCATTCTAACACGGCTCAAAAATATTACAGTCGGCAACCATCTAAAGTTACTTCATATTTACTATAGCCCTGTTGTTTATTTGCTAATGCTATAACTTCCTTGTCTAATACATCATAAATATTCGACAACACATTATTAAATACAGCCAACAGATATTTGATAATTGAATATGGATTAAATAGATTTAGATAATTTTGCAATAGCTGAATTTCAGTGAACGTATTAACTGCTTTATGATTTACAGATGATGGATCGCTAACGAAGTAAATAATTCTTTTATTTGGGTTAGAGATTGGAAAGCTGCCAGTTCTAACGAACACTTGGCCGTTTGAGTTTATAGCGAGCCATTGAATGTGAAGATATTCTAAATCAATCCTAAAGTCGAACCAAGAATCAATATTGTCCACTGATAAACAAATCCCTTTCTTACAGATTAGGTTAGTTAGGCAATAGATACTTTAAGGTTTCGGTATAAAGTTACTATCGACTTTGCTTAAAGTCAATTTTAAAAATCATCATTAGATATAAGAACAAAAAAAGTGTAAAAACAATTAGCATTTGTAGAATTACTTCTGTATCTTAGTAGTGCAAATAACAGTACACCGTTATGGCTCCCTCGGGAGACCTTTGCTTAAGTCCTGTTTTGAGTCGTTCGTTGGTGGTTCCTTTCTAAAATTGGAAAACCTCCATAAAGATTACCGACTTCTTTGGGCTGTATCAATTTAGTAAAAGAGTTTTAGAGTAGAGTTCGGTGTTACAACCCGCCGGCGGTTTGCCGGATTTACAATCTTTATGAAAGGATTTGTTCCATGGAAAAAGGGACAGTCAAATGGTTCAACGGAGCAAAAGGTTTTGGCTTCATATCACGTCAAAGCGGCGAAGATGTATTCGTACATTTCAAAGCAATCAATAGCAACGGCTATAAAACGCTTAATGAAGGTGATAAGGTTGAATTCGATGTTCAGCAAGGTCCAAAAGGACTTCAAGCTGCAAACGTATCTGTAATTCGCTAAAATTTTTTAGTGTATCAACAGCATAACCCCGCATTAATTGCGGGGTTTTTTATTTTTATAACCTTTTGAAAAAAATCAACTTCTGTTTATCTTATTTTAAAAAAAGCAACAGAATTAAGGATTATGTTAAATGATAAAAGCGGTTTTATTTGATCTTGATGGAGTATTAGTTTCTACAGATGAGTATCATTATCGTTCTTGGAAAAAACTATCAGATGAAGAAGGTTTTGATTTTTTTGATTATGAATTCAACGATAAATTTCGCGGTGTGGCAAGAATGGAATGTGTCGAAATCATTACTAATGCTTCCGGTAAATACTATTCGCCGGAACAAAAGCAGGAACTTGCAGACAGAAAGAACATATATTTTGTTGAATCTTTGGCAACTGTTACGCCAGAAGCTCTTTTACCAGGCGCTTTATCAATGTTAAAAGAATTAAAAAAACGAAACATCAAAATGGCTGTAGCATCCAACAGCCGCAATGCAGTTACAATAATAAAACAAGTAGGTATTGAAAATTTATTAGATGCAATTGTAGATGGACATCAAATTGAAAATTCTAAACCAGACCCAGAGGTTTTCTTACTTGCGGCAAAGAAAGTTGACGTTCTACCAGAAAATTGTCTTGTCGTGGAAGATGCGATTGCAGGAATCGAATCGGCAAGGCGGGCTAATATGAAGGCATTAGGTATCGGAACAAAGGAACGACTGCCAAATGCTGATATGATTGCGCTCAATTTATCGGAAATATCAGTTGAGCAATTACTAAACCTTTAGAACTCAATTAAAGAATATAAGGATAGATACGCGCTTGCCAAGTTGCCTTAGCGCTATCACTTAACGAAGAGCTCTTTCGCATTCTCATTAAAACGCCGACCGATCTAATTTTCCATCGATTTATTGCTGATAAAGGCATGGGGGTTAACATATTACCTACACTGTCAAAATAAGAAAGTGAAAATCGTTCGATATTATATCCAATTGCCAAAGGTGTTCCTGTATTAACTGAGCGATTGAGCATGTTCGAGCTTCCAAAGCCCGAAAGTGAATATCCGATTTGTACCGGAGTGCCGAAGTTGTTTGTATCCGCCGTTACAAAAGTAACAGCCGTTGAATCAGCAAATAGAAAATATGGCTTCGTTGTAATAGTATCGGAACCAATACATCGAACATCTGAAGAAAAGATAGAAGCAACCAAAAACATTTCTTGTTCAATTTTTGCTCTTGCTGAACTTTCGTAGACAACTTCTTGCAAAGAAATCATCACTTGAATAATAATAAGAATAATAAATCCTTTTATTACGTAGGATTGAATTATATCAATTATCGGCATAGTTAATAACTCTTTATTGCGCTAAATGTTAGTGTATCGCCCTTCATATAATATGGATTAACTACTTTCACAATTATTCTTTTAAAATAAGTTTGACCGGTAGATATAAGGTTAAGATTGCTGTGTTGGACATAGTGCACTTCGCAACTCAAAAAGAATCCGTCCATTGCTTCTGTTTTTGCTATTCTTGTATATCGAGTGTAATCGTCAAAATCATTGTAATTAGCAATAGAACGATAAGGTAATGTGTCTGGCAATTGGACAATGCTTGCCTCGCTTGGTGAAGGTCCTAAGATTGATGGAGAATGAAATTCGCTTGCCCTTTGATAATAAGTTGTTACAGCATTGACATCAAATTGCTTAATGAGAGCTTCTTGTATTAAAGATGCTGCGGCATCGGACCCGATTCTCATTGCCATGCTTCTAATTTCATCTTCTTTAGTCTGAATCACAAATCTATGCGTGCTCATTACAATAATAGTAATAGCAACAAGTGCCGCCGCCGTTAACATCGACTGCCCTAAGCTCATTATCAAACCTAATTGATCAAAAAGTAATTTGTTTATACATAGATAACATCAATCATCTTCAATAGTAACTGATGCAACCTCTTCTAAAGAAGTAATTCCTTTCTTCAGCAATTCAATTCCGGATTGACGTAAAGTTCGCATACCATTTATAACAGCCAACTCTCTAAGTCCGTCTTCATCAACTAATTGATCAGATTTTAATATTATCTTTCGAATATTTTTATGGAAATATAATGCTTCGTGTATAGCAATTCTACCTTTATAACCATGCATGCAATCATCACAACCAATTGGCTTAAAAATCTTTAAATTTTTTAATTCTTCCTTATCAATTCCAAGCTTAATTAACGCTTCTGGTTCAATCTCGTCTACCGGAGCTTTGCACTTCGGACATAATCGTCTAATAAGCCGTTGGGCAAGTATAAGATTTATCGCATAAGCGATCAAAAAAGGTTCTATTCCCATTTTAAAAAGGCGAGAAATCGCGCTCGGCGCATCATTTGTATGCAATGTTGATAAAGTTAAGTGTCCTGTGTTTGCTAATTTGATTGCAATATCTGCAGTTACTTTATCTCGCATTTCACCCACCATTACAATATCCGGATCGTGCCTAAGAATAGCTCGTAAAGCCCCTTCAAAATCTAATTTAGGATTTAATTTCACTTGTCTGCCACCATCGATAAAATACTCGACAGGATCTTCAACCGTCATAATATTAAGAGCTGGATTCATAATTGCGCGTAAAGCAGCGACAAGCGTAGTACTTTTACCACTGCCTGTTGGTCCGGTTACTATTATAATTCCATGCGGTTTAGCAAGCGCCTGCCGTAACTTTTGTTCAGCATAAAGCTCAAATCCTAATTCTTCAATTTTAATATTCAGATTTGGCTCATGAAGAATTCTAATGACAATAGATTCATACCTGCTTCTTAATTCTTTACCAACAATTGGTATAACTGAAAGACGGAAGCGGATGGTTTTCCTATCTATACTAATTTGTGCAAATCCATCTTGTGCTGTATTGCGTTCAAATCTATCTAAATTTTTTGCTCTATCTTTTACAACCGCAGATACTGCTTCGGCGCGCGCTTCAGAATACGTATACCAAAGCGAAAGCTTCCCATCGACCCGAAAATAGAACTCTGTGATTTTTTCACCTTTCGGAACAACATGAATATCGCTTGCTCCAACTCTGACGCCATCAACAAAGATTTTTTCAACAAGCTCAACAAGACCGCTTTTACTTATTTCGTCTTCAAGCGCTTGTTCATAACGCTCCGATTCTTCTTCTTGTTCTTCATCTATATATACTGTTTCCCTCTCGCGTTTTTGATATGCCGATCTATCAATTGCAACTCGCTTCCATAGTTCATTCCATTGTGTAAATGGCAAATAGCAGATTTCAAACTTGCCATAGCGAGTTGCTCGTGCAACTGAGACAGCGCCATCTCCTGTAGGATCAGGAGTAACGATTAGAAGTCTATCAGTATGTTCTGGATCGATGGAATATGGCAGAACATTAAATTCTATGGCTTTATCCTTTATAGATTCTGGAAGAGCATTAAATTCAGCGCGAATGAATGCGAGACGGTCTTCTGTAAGATTGGTTTGAGAGATATCCATTATTCGAAAAGCGTAAAACCGAGCAACCTCCTGATAAAGTAGATCACGATTCACATTAAAATGATTATGAAGTATCCATGCAAGATTGCGTCTTCGCTTTTGGTTGTCTTCACCAATCATTTTAAAAGCTTCATTCAGAATTTCGGGCGTTACGATTCCTTTTTCTATCAAAATGTCGCCTAAATCGCGCCTTTTGCCTATTTTCGATTCATCGCTATTACTCATCTACAATTTTCTCGCTTGTATTTGTTAACCAGTTATTATAATCTATTTCATTTGAGTCTAACATTTGCTGTTTCGGATGAAAGATAAGTTAGAAACACAAGAGATAAAGTAATCATTACTGTTACTGACATTTCAATAACATTTGCAAGATTTTTCATTGCATACGCATTTCCCATTTGATAGTAGTCGGCAAGTTGAATCGCTGTCTCTTTCACGTTTCCTGTTTCAGCTCCGGTTTTAAATCTGGAGACAACAATTTCCGGAAAGAAATTCATTTCCTCTATTGCACGTCCAAGTTCAACGCCATATTTTAGCATTAAAGGAACTGCAACGGTTCTCACTTGATGAGCTAAATAAGGATTTCCGCTGGCATCTCCGGCAATTTGAATGGCATCAATATTTTCTCCTGCCGATGTGTACATTATTCCAAAAACCCGGCAAAATATCTCTATACTCGTATCGCGTAATATCCTGCCAAAATAGGGAACACGTATTAGATATTGATGCAATTTAAGACGTCCATAAGGAGTGGCAATAAACATATAAAATCCGATGCAAATGATTATTAACAATAGCGCAATAAATATAAAATTCTCTTTAAACCAAGTGCTCATCTCAAGTGTAAAAGCCGTTAAAGGAGGAATTTTTTCCATTCTCGGTCCTAACATATCCATCATTTGCGGCAACAAATAAATAGCATAAAACCCAATCGCTCCTATTAGTGTAACAGCAGTAATTCCGGGCAACATAAGAGAACTAATTAATCCTTTTTTAAAATCTGCTTGCCGTTCAACCAACTTTGCAACACTTTCGAAAATCTTCTGCATATCGCCGCTTTTCGTTGCAATTCCTAATAATAAGCTAATGTGGTACCCAAAAACATGTGCTTGCCGCAAGAAAGCTTCGCGTGAATCTAAACCGTTACGTAAATCGTTAATAATTTCACGCAATGCACCGCGCAGGTTTTTTTCTTTAGTATGATTAGCCATCAATTGGAGAACATCTTGGAACGGTAGCTTTTGCTCAATTAATTTTGCTGATTGAACAACAAAACTTACAATCTCATTTGAAGGCGCTCTACTGAATAAAGTTCGATAGCGGCGAATAAAAACAATTTCAAAGTCTAGTTTCTTTAAAGCATGAATTACCTCTTCTTTTGAATACGCGCTTTGTGTGCCTTCTATGATTCGAGCGCCTTGCCGGACTTTGTATTCATATTTTATTTTTCTCTCTATTGCATGAATAACGCTTCCGCGCGGAATAAATGCAGATGCGCGTTTCTTCGCTTGTTCGACCGATGGAGCAATAATTAAACGCCGCGAAATTTTCCCTAAGTGATCTCGTATTACCACCCTGTATTCGTTTGCGGCAAATTGCGGCATTTTTTTTCTTTCAATAGTTACCTAAACTACCAATTAAATATACTGAAAATATTATTATGACAATAAGAATATTTAATCTTTCAAATATGAATAACTAGAAACACAAATAAAGCATTCATAGCTGATATAAAAATTTTTAATATTTAATTTAAA
>JBBIII010000088.1:0-9298 GCA_037446575.1 Ignavibacteriales bacterium | reverse complement strand
TATATCTATGTTTTACAAAATCTAACAAGATTATTCCATTGCGGACTACTAAACCTGCAAGGGCTACCACACCGACTCCTGTCATAATCACACTGGCAGGCGTTTGTGTTACTATCAATCCGAACATTACACCGATGAGTGAAAGAACAACCGAAATCATAATTACAAAAGGCACTTTTAGCGAGTTAAACTCTGACACCATAATAAGAAATACTAATAATAGCGTAATTATAAAAGCTTTAGAAAGAAATCCCATTGCTTTTTGTTGTTCTTCTTGCGACCCAGTTAATTTAACGCCATAACCCGCAGGGAGATTTATTCCGGCTAACTTTGTTTTCACTTCTGCAATAACTTCAGATTGCACTCTGCCTTCAACATCACCGCTAACAGTAATAACGCGCCGCTGGTCTTTGCGACGAATGTCTGTAACCGCAGTCGTGCGTCTAATATCTGCAACTGAAGTCAATGGAATTGAAAGCAATTGCCCGCGGCGATTCATAAATGTAATGCGAAGATTTTCTAAATCAGTTGGTGAAGTACGTTGGTCTTCCTTCAAGCGCACTCTGATTTTATATTCATCTTCACCAACACGATACTTCGATGCTTCCACACCGGCAATTGCCGCTCGCACAGTTGAGGCAATGTGTCCAGTGCTTGTGTAGAAGAGCCCCGCCTTTTCTCGATCTATTAAAATTTCCACTTCCGGACGACCTGTGTTGTAATCATCTTTTAGATCTACGAGACCTTTTACATCTTTTATTTTTTCACGTATCATTTTGCTTAATGATGCAAGTTGGTTATAATCTTCACCAGAGACTTCAATATTTACCGGAGCTCCGACAGGTGGACCCATAGCTTGTTTTGCAATACGCAAATCTGCTCCCGCGATTCCAACAGTCGTTTTACGAACCTCTTCAATTGTCTTGAATGTATTCTGACTTCGAAGTTTCTTTTCATAAAAATTTATTGCAATTCTTCCCTTGTTAGATGTTCCTTGTCCTCCCATATCAAAAATATCGTCGGAACTGCCAATACCTGTTGCTAAGAATTCAACATCTTTCCGTCCGGGAATTTGTTCCAAACGATCTTCAAGAATTTCTGCAATAGCATTTGTAACGTTAAGCGATGTTCCGGCAGGTGTTTCTATTGTTACATTGGCTTGTGCTGGCTGAGTTGTTGGAAAAAATTCCACGCCTTTACTAAAAAGTCCAAATAAAATCATAATAAATACTAGCAATCCAAACGCGGCGCCAATCGTTAAGCCCCTCCTTTGCAAAGCCCACTTTAAGGTTTTCACATAATTATTTTGAAGCCACGGAAACGCAACTTCATCTACCTTGTGGTATAAAATTGTGAACGGATTGTACTTTTTGTACCAATGAGGATGTTCAAGATTTTCCTTTGCCTTTTTGATTTCTCGTTTGTAGTTGATCCATTGCGCGCCCTGCACCGGACTAATTATATACGCCACAAACATCGACGCGCTCAATGTGATTATGAGTGTGATTGGGAAAAATTTCATGAAGTCGCCAACTACACCGGGCCAAAACATTAACGGAAGAAATGCCGACATTGTTGTTACCGTAGAAGTAAGCACAGGCACAAAGACTTCACCTGTCGCAATTTTTGCCGCTACGGCAGGTGCTTCGCCATACTCCTGTTGATGACGATAAATATTTTCTATAACAACAATTGCATCGTCCACCAAAATCCCAAGAATCATCACGAGTGAAAAGAGCACAACAAAATTTAGTGTAATGCCCAACGCAGAAAGGACAATAAACCCTATAAACATTGATAATGGAATTGCTGTGGAAATAAGAAGCGAATTCTTAAATCCAAAGAACATAAACAACGCCATCACAACTAAAAACATTCCTGTTATGATGCTGTTCTCCAATTCCTTCACCATTCGTATTATAAATTTAGACTGATCGTTGGATATGTCGAGCTTAATGCCTTCCGGCAGCCGCGCTTGTTCTTCTTTTACAATCTTTTTTACTTCATTGGCAATGTTGATGAGGTTTTCGCCTGCGCGTTTTCGGACAGCTACCGAAACAACTTCTGTTCTGTTCAAGCGAGCATGAGTTTGGCGATCTTCAAAAGAATAATCGACTGTTGCTACATCGCGTAAATAAATTGGTTTGCCATTCTGGATTTTGAGCACAATATCTTCTAACGGCTTAACATCCTTGAACTCGCCGGGAATGCGCACAGTTAAGTTTTTTTCTTTCGTGTCAATAGTGCCGCCGGGAATTGAAAGATTCTCAGCTCGGATTGCACCCGACACGTCATCGAAACTTACTTGGTATGCATTCATCCGATAAACATCAACGTTAATCTGAACCTCCGGTTCTATTCCACCCGTTACATCGGCACGAATTACACCTTGTATCCCTTCAATTCTGTCGCGTATATCATCGGCAATCTTTTTCAAACGCGCCAACCCAACTTCGCCGCCAACATTGACAAACATAATTGGAAATTCACTTATATTGATTTCTGAAATAACCGGATCAAGAATATCATTAGGAAGCTGAGGGCGAGTTGAATTAACTTTATCTCTCACACGGCGCAATGCTTCATCTATATCAACATCTGTGTTAAATTCTACGCGTATCGTCGAGAGCCCTTCTTTTGAGACGGAAGAAATTTGCTTTAGGTCTTTCATTCCTTTAAGTGCGCGTTCAAGCGGCTGTGTGATCAATCCTTCAATATCAACAGGTGATACACCGATATATGGTGTTGCAACAATAACAAGCGGAATTGTAATATCTGGCGCCGCTTCTCGCGGTAGACTGCTATACGACATAAATCCAAAAATAATTATTAGAGCCATCAGAAGATAGACGACAGTTCTATTATCTACTGCTAAATTCCATATTTTCATATTCGTCTCTCCGTCTATTGCGTTACAACGACTGGTGTGCCGTTCACAAGTTTTTGATAGCCGGCAACAATAAGATGATCTCCGGCGTTCAAGCCCTCAAGAACCTCTATCATTATGTCTTGACGCCCTCCAAGTTTAAGACGACGTTCTTCTGCCTTGCCGTTTTTTTCTACATATACAATTATGCGGTCTCGGTCAACTAATTGCAAAATATTTTCGCTAACCATCAATGCGTTGTTTTTAGACTCGCGCAGTATTTTTACTTTTGCAACCATTTCCGGTTTTAATTTTCTGTTTGGATTTGAAAGAACAATCTCAACTTGCATAGTGCGGTTTACCGCAGAAACCGCCGAACTGACAAACGATACTCTCCCTTTGAGCGTATCACCGGGCAATGCGTCAAACGTGATTACAGCCGGTGTGCCAAGATGAACAGTGCCAGAAAATAATTCTGGGACCTCTGCCTGTATTTTCATCATCGAATTGTTGACCACGCGCGCAATCGGCTGACCAGGCGGGGCAAACTCGCCTTCGTTCAAAAGATTTCCCATCGGAGTATTCTCGAGCACACCATCAATTGTACTGCGTATTTGTGTGCGCTCCCAACGGGCTTTCATTAAATCGGCATTGGCTTTTGCGGCATCGCGTCCATATTGAAGGTTCTTATATTGTAATTCGCTGATTCCTTGCTGGTCATATACTTTTTCTTGTTTTTCCAGATTTAGTTTTGCCATTTGATATTGTGCTTCCGCCGCATCATATCCTGCTTTTATGACTTCATCCCTGAGCACGACAATCAAGTCGCCCTTTTTTACGTGCTGCCCTTTTTTAACTTTCCATTCTTTAATCACGCCGCCTTCTTCCGGACTGATGTTGACATCTTCGAATGCCTTCACCGTTCCAGCCATCTGGATGGCATCACTAAGCCGAGACGGTTTGAGGATTTCAATTATCACGTTGACTGGTTGAATCTTTTGTTCACCAGTATCAGTTTCCGATTTACTGCAAGATGTTAATATTATACTTGTGAAAAGCAAAATTGTCATTACTAATATTTGTGTTAGGTTCTTCATTGACGTATTCCTTCTTTCGATAGTTCTATTTTTCACTTATGATTAAATAATTAGGCAGTCTGCCAACTAATTGATCAAAATCTGCCGACGCCATTAGGTAGTCGTATATCGCTTGA
This sequence comes from Ignavibacteriales bacterium, assembly GCA_037446575.1. Taxonomy (GTDB): domain Bacteria; phylum Bacteroidota; class Ignavibacteria; order UBA10030; family UBA10030; genus JBBIII01. Next base: position 5,219 of record JBBIII010000088.1, on the reverse strand, counting down.
ATGCGATTAACCTTTGCCTGTGTTAGCGCAAGCTGTGCGTCGTTGACTTCTAACTGTGTAGCGGCATTTGCAAGAAAACGTGTGGTAACAATTTTATAACCGCGCTCTGCCATTTCAACGGTTTTATCTTGCGCCTCAATGCGTTTTCGTGCCTGCTGTATGTTGTTTTTAATTGATTGCATGCCGGTTTTAAGATTGCGTTCAACGTTAATTTTTTGTTCTTCACTCTTTCTCTGTTCTAATTGCGCCTGTTCAACTTTTGCATAAGTTTGTAATCCTTGAAACAGATTGAGAGAAAGGTTTAAACCAATTTGGGATGATTTGTAAAAATCGTTTGTAGAAAAATTAAATCTGTCCTTTATTGCTGAATAAGAATAAGAGCCAAACATTGCAATGGTGGGCAGATAAGCAGACCGCTCAGCATTGATGATCGCTCCATTTAATTCAATTTGATGTTTAACAGCCGCAAACCCTGGATTATTTTCCAAAACGAGCGATTCGCCCTGCGCTAAAATGGACTCGTCAACAGACACAAACTTCAGACTATCGGCAAGTATGATATTTTCAGCACTAGGCATTCCAATCGTATTGCGAAGATTATCTATTGCAAGGTTGTAATTGTTTTCACTTTGGATAGCAACAGGACGAAGATTCTCCACGCCAACCGAAGCACGTAACTCATCGTAATCAGAAATAATTCCTTGCGCCTTCATTAGGCGAACATTATTAAGATTATCTTCCGCATTCTTCAAGCTGGAACGCATCAACTCAGCCGCCGCATTTGCAAGCAACGCCTGATAATATGCCTTACGTACCTTTGTTATAGTCTCAATTTGCTTTGCATAATAAAGGTCACGAGCAATCTTCGAGTACACATTAGCGGCGCCAACCCCAATGAATACTGCGCCATTGAAGATTATCTGTCTGAAACTGAGCGAGGCGCTCGCTGTATAATTCGGAGACATTGAAAAAGGAACTTCTATTAGCTGACCAGTTGGACGTGGCATAACAAATGCCGTATCAAACATTTTCCGAAGCGGATAATATATCATATCAGGAAAATAACTTTTTGGCTTATCTACCAAACGTACATAATTGCCTGTTAAATCAACTGACGGCATTGTATAACCCCACGCCTCTAGTACGCGTGCATCAGATTTTTTTGTTTCCAGACGTGCACTTTCTAACTCAGTGTTATGTTTCATTGCAAAGCGCACTGCCTCTTCCAGAGTCAAATGCCGAACAGTTACATCCTGCCCGAATACTTGAAATACAAAAAACAGCACCAGCAGTGGCAATAGAAAAAATATTGATTTTCGATTATCGTTCATGGATTCCTCATTCAAGTTTTCTTAATCATTGTAAATTCGTTGAGTCCCTTTTCTGTAAGTATGGCTCTCCATAAAAGAGAATTAGATAATTTTAAAGTTTCATTCAAATCAATCTGCATCTTATCTTTCCATATCTCGAATTCGCCGTCAATTTTTAACATCAATGCAGCAGCGCTCGACCATAGAATAATGGAAAGTTCGATTGGATTTAATTCTGCAAGAATTAATTTTTCATCAATTGCGCGTTGAAAAAGTTCGATTACAAGATTCCATAACTTCCTACTCTCAATATCGCATTGTTCTTTCATCTCCACCGAAACTTGCCGATGAAATTGGGGAAGCTGTGCAAAGTGAAGCATGCGAAAATAATTCGGCGATGTTTTGAAAAACTCCATGTAGGATTCACCAATATTGATAAGTTTTTTCAATGTTGCTTCGTTCGACTCGACCACGCGCTGAAACATTTCTTTAAGTTTTTGTGTCCCACGCATCATCACGGCAAGGTAGAGATCCTCTTTGCTTTTGTAATATAAATATAGAGTTCCCTTGCTTAACTCAGCCGCTTCGGCAATTTCATCCATAGTAGCAACGCTCAAACCTTTTTCAAAAAAGATTTTTTGAGCGGCATCTAAAATCTCTTCTTTTCTATGTTCTTTTTCGCGCTCTTTGCGCTCTTGAATACCCATTATATCTCCTTGTAATAACTGACTGACAGTCATAATAACGTATTAACTTAAAGAAAAGTTGCAAAATCTGGAAATAAGCAAAATTAAAGTTTTCTAATGTTGAAGTGACCTTCAGTCAGTCTCTTACGAACACACAATGATAAGATACTGCGTCAATTTAGAAAAGTTACGTTATTTTCGGTAAATGGACGTATTAGTGCGGTAAGAATTGTTTTAAAAAAGGAAATTTTATAAATAACCGCTTCAACCTGTCCGGGCAACAGATTATTATTTGACTAAAAATCGAGATTAGAAAAAAATTTAATGAAATTTCTTTTGGATGTATTGATGAATTTCATTAGCCGCGATTTTTCCATCTCTCATAGCGAGTATAACAGTAGCGCCGCCGCGTGTTAAATCGCCACCGGCAAATATTCCTTCTCGACTTGTTCGCTGAAAATTGTCTGTTTCAACAATGCCTCTATTTCCGGTTTTTAATCCCGGGGTTGTTGATTGAATAATAGGATTTGGAGATTGCCCAACGGCTTCAATTACAGTGTGGACGTTTAATGTAAATTCTGAATTCTTAATAGGAATTGGTTTTCGTCTGCCAGAAACGTCGGGCTCGCCAAGTTCCATGTTTTGACATTCAATACCTATAACATTTCCTTTTTGATCTCCAAGAATTCGGGTAGGATTTGTTAGTAACTTAAATTCAATTCCTTCTTCTTCGGCATGATGAATTTCTTCTATGCGTGCCGGCATTTCTGTTCGGGAGCGACGATATATTAAATAAGCATGTTCTGCGCCTAATCGTTTTGCAGTTCGAACGGCATCCATTGCCGTATTACCGCCGCCAATTACAGCAACTGATTTGCTTATTCTAACAGGCGTATCATATTCCGGAAATTTATATGCTTTCATAAGATTGACGCGAGTAAGGAATTCATTCGCCGAGTAGACTCCATTAAAATTTTCACCGGGAATTCCCATAAATTGTGGCGTGCCGGCACCGCTCCCTACAAATATCGCCTTAAATCCCCAACCGTTAAATAGCTCGTCTATTGTTGCTGTCCTGCCTACAAGAAAATTTTTTTCAATTTTCACTCCAAGCTCTTTTATTCTATTAGCTTCGAGATCCAAAATTTTCCGCGGCAAGCGGAATTCAGGAATTCCATATCTTAATACACCTCCGACATCGTGCAATGCTTCAAATATTGTGACCGGATAACCAAGTTTTGCAAGCTCTGCCGCGCAAGTTAACCCAGCGGGTCCAGAACCAACAACGGCGATTTTCTCATCCCGCTTTTCTTTAATTATTGGCGGTTTATAAAGATTATGCGCTATTTCAAAATCTGCGGCGAATCGTTCTAATTTTCCAATTGCAACCGGCTCATGCTTTTTACCAAGAGTACAAATCTTTTCGCATTGTTCTTCCTGAGGACAAACACGTCCACAAATGGCTGGCAGGTAATTAGATTCGCGAATTTTATTTACGGCGCCAACATAATCTTTTTGATAGATTAATTGAATAAACGAACGAATATCTATTCCAACTGGACATTCTTCTTGACAAACCGGGTTATTGCATTCAAGACACCGCGCCGCTTCGGTTAATGCTCTTTCTTCATCTAATCCAAACGATACTTCGTCAAAATTGCATTTTCTTTCTTCAACAGATTGTTCTATTGAAGCTTGTCGCGGAAGTTTCATCCGCTCAGAAGGTTTCATCCTATTCACTTTATTCATCTACCGATTTCCTCTAATCTGCATATGTGATCAAATTGTTCGATCGATTCTTTTTCCATGTCGGTATAACTTTTATTGCGCAGTAGTGTTTCGTCAAAATCAATTTCGTGCGCTTCAAATTCAGGTCCATCGACGCAGGCAAATTTCATCTGTCCATTGACCGAAACTCTGCACCCACCGCACATACCAGTTCCATCAACCATTACAGCGTTTAAACTGACAAGTGTTCTGATATTATATTGTTTTGTAAGATCAGAGACAGCTTTCATCATTGGCAGAGGACCTATTGCATAAACTAATTCAATCCCAAGCTTTGAATTGACTAAATCTTGAAGCACATCTGTTACAAATCCTTTTCGTTGATATGAACCGTCATCGGTCGTTATATATAATTTGTCGGACACGCTTTTCATTTCATTTTCAAGAATAATTAATTCTTTAGAGCGCGCGCCGATAACAGTAAAAATTTTATTTCCAGCGTCTTTCAGCGCTTTTGTAATTGGAAATAATTCAGCAACGCCAACGCCGCCGCCTATACATGCAATAGTTTTTCCTTTTTCAATCGGTGTTGGATTTCCCAAGGGACCCACCAAATCTAAAATTTGATCTCCCGTTTTTTTTGATGCAAGCAGTTTTGTGCTTTTTCCTATAGTTTGAACAATTAACGTAACAGTTCCAATGTCAATATTGCTGTCAACAAGAGTAATTGGTATTCTTTCTCCGGTTTCATCAACTCGTATAATAACAAAGTTGCCTGCTTTTCTTTTTTGAGCAACATATGGAGCTTCAATAATATATTTTATTATTGTCGGCGCCAATATTTCTTTTTGAACAATTCTATACACAAAAACTCCTAAATGAATTTCATTAAAATTTTTAAGTCTTTGATTTATGAATCTGATTTGATAATAAAGCAGTCATAAATATGCAATTGTATGCAGACTTCTTATTATAATTTAATCGTATATCTGACAAATTTCTATATATCTAAAAAACAGTTATAAAAAGTAAAAAAATAATCTTGTTTTTGCAGACACATTTTGGTATCTTACTTGAGCTTTTAAGCCTGTTATATATATAACGGGCTTTGTTGTCTAAAAAGGCAAACATTTGCCCCCATCGTCTAGAGGCCTAGGACACGGGCTTTTCAAGCCTGGAACACGAGTTCGAATCTCGTTGGGGGCACAGAAGTTTGCTAATGAATTATTTTAAAATTGTTCTTTAAAAATATTAATCCCGCAATCGCTTCGCAAAGCGGGATTCTCAATTTCACAGATAGCTTAATTTCACTTTGTTCATTAAGTTATGTGAAATTGGGACATGGTGGCCATAGTTCAGTTCCAATTTAACAGAACTTAGAGAGTGAAACGAACTAAGTTCTAAGTTAAATTGAGAATCCCGATGTTTTTTATCGGGATTGGTTAGAACGCCGGTCGCAAAAATTGTTCTTTATCATGGTGGCCATAGTTCAGTT
>JBBIII010000087.1:5942-9550 GCA_037446575.1 Ignavibacteriales bacterium | reverse complement strand
TTCTTTTTTACACTTAGCTTTTTATTCAGCTTGTTATTATATTCACTTTAGCATGAAAACTAAACAACGCACAGATTCGCTAACTATTCTTATTGTAGATGACGAAGCTTCACAGCTCCAAGTTCTCGGCGGTTATTTAAGAAAAAATAATTTCTCTGTTTTTGAAGCGAATTCATATTCAAACGCAATAAAGATTTTTAATAAGAATTCTATTGATGTAATTCTTACAGATTACAAAATGCCGGATAAAACCGGCTTTGAACTTTTAAAAGAAATTAAAGGGCTGAACCCTGAAGTTACCGTAGTAATAATGACTGCATTCGGCACAATTGAAGGCGCAGTAGAAGCGATACGCGAGGGCGCTTATGATTACATCACTAAGCCGATTAATTTAGACGAATTAGATGTGCTGCTTAAAAGAATTGAAGAGTTACAAAATCTAAAATCGGAAAATAAAATATTACGTGAACAACTTACGGATAAATTTTCTTTCTCAGGAATTATTTCGCAATCCGAAGAAATGGAAAAAGCAATCAACACTGCGGGAAGAGTAGCGCAAAGTTCGGCATCTGTGTTAATACGAGGCGAAAGCGGAACAGGCAAGGAATTGATAGCTAAAGCAATACATTTTACAAGCGATAGAAAAGAAAATCCCTTTATTGCGGTCAATTGCGCAGCATTGAATGAAAATCTGTTAGAAAGCGAATTATTCGGTCACGAAAAAGGATCATTTACAGGCGCAGATAAACAGCGGCGAGGAAGATTTGAAATAGCCAATGGTGGAACAATTTTTTTAGACGAGATTGGCGATATTCCCTTATCAACTCAGGTAAAATTGTTGCGTGTTTTACAAGAACGCCAGATAGAAAGAATTGGCGGCAACGAGATAATTGATGTGGACGTACGCATAATTTCTGCGACGAATAAAAATTTAGATGAAGCTATAAAGAATGGCAACTTCCGAGAAGATTTGTATTACAGATTAAACGTTGTAAATATAGAAATACTACCGCTACGGAAACGACGACAAGATATCGCGCCCTTATTAGAATACTTCCTTTCTCTTTATGCAAAAGAAAATCGAAAAACCAAGTTAAACTTTTCAAAAGAAGCTTGGGAATTATTACTTCGATATGATTATCCGGGTAATGTCAGAGAACTCCAAAATATTGTTCAACGTGCAATCGTGCTTTCTCGTAAAAATATTATTTTGACCGATGATCTTCCGGCAAATCTTAAAGAAAAACAAAGTGAAGAAAATCTAACAACAACACAAAAGAGGATTTCACTTATTGATGAAGTAGAACGCGTTGAAAAAGAAATGATTTTCGAAGCTTTAAATACTTACAACAATAATCAATCAAAAGCGGCTAAATCTCTCGGCATTTCAGAAAGAAATCTACGCTACCGGTTGAAAAAGTGGGGCGTGAAATGAATAAAGTTATTTAGCTCAGCATAATTATAGCAATATCTAAAATGAAGTTTCTTTTCAAAAGAAATAGACGTTTCCCTTTCACACTTGTATTAAGCGGAGGTGGCGCGCGCGGATTAGCTCATATCGGCGCGTTGAAAGCGTTAGAAAAGCATAATTTTATTCCCGATTTAATTGTAGGAACAAGCATGGGGGCGGTTGTAGGCGGAATGTATGCCCAACTAAAAAGCGCGCAAGCTGTTGAAGCTAAAGTCAGAAAATTTTTACAGAGTGATTATTTTAAGAAAATTGGTTTAGAACAATTTTCCGAAATCAATAATAAGTCTAAAAATTCTTTGTTAGAAAGGTTCACTGCACATCTGAAGAAGAGATATTTGATTTCCAAAACAATGTTAAGCAACGGCGCATTTGCACGCACAACTTTACTGGAATCTATGCGAATGCTTTTAGATGAATGTGAAATTCAAGCGCTTCCAATTCGTTTCGCGGCTGTTGCCTGCGATTTAATTTCGGGTGAAGAAATATTATTTACGGATGGATCAATAATCATAGCAGTAACAGCAAGCTCGGCAGTGCCAGGTATCGTAGCTCCTATTGAATACAATTCCCGACTTTTAATTGATGGAACGGTAACCAGCACAATTCCAATCCACGCCGCTCGATTACTTTCAAAAAATTTAATCATTGCAGTGGATGTGCGCAAAAATCTTGGCAACTTTGAAAATCCAAATCATGGATATCAAACATTACTTCGCTCTAATGATATTACAAGTCGCGCGCTTAATAATCTATATTTAAAACAAGCAGATTGCGTCCTTGCTCCTGACGTTGGCTTCATCAAATGGAATGAGTTTTACACAATTAATCAATGTATAAAAGCCGGTGAGCAAACAGTAGAAGAAAACTTACATCAGATAGATAAATTACTTCGCAAATCCTTCTTTTCTTTTTTTCATAAATCGTAATAGTATTTCGACAGTTTTGCCGTCTAAGCTTCGGCAATATTGTCGAACCCTTTTCCTGATATAGCTGAAACCTTCAATTATTAATTAAATTCACGATTATCTTTTTGGCATACCGATTGTATAAGTAGATTACAGAATTTTTAATTAATAAATTATCAATAATAAAAAGAAAGGATAAATAAAATGAAACGCATAATCACTTTAGCAATAGTGCTTATTCTTGCTATTTCAATTGGTATAGCTCAAACGGCGACCCAAGAAAAGACACAGGAAAAAGCAAAATCGTCTGTCCAAACAAAGGAAATGACGAAAGAAGGCGTACAAACAAAAACAATGACAAAAGAAAAAACAAAGAGCGAGGGCGAGCAAACAAAAACAATGACAAAAGAAATGACAAAGAGCGAGGGCGAGCAGACAAAAACAATGACAAAAGAAATGACAAAAACCAAGCAAGGCCCAGCATTTGTTGATGAAGACGGCGATGGTGTATGCGATAACCAAGGCAAGAAAGTCGGAAAGAAAAATCAAGCCAAGAGTGGCAAAGGTTATGGACCCGGCGATGGAACAGGTAATAAAGGAATTGGTCCAAAAGACGGAACTGGTTTCGGCGCTGGAAAAAGTGCGGGTACAGGTAGTGGTAATAACGATGGTACTGGTGCAAAAGGAAATCGCGGCGGCAGAAAATAAGTTGTACAAATAGAATCAACACATATTTTAGCGATGGAATAAAATCCATCGCTAAATTTAATTTTATAAGGGTAATAAGATGAAAGCACTATTTATTTTTCTAACGAGCATTCTAATATCGACGCCACTATTAAGCCAAAGTATGGATAGCGCCGCTATTAAAAAAGATGAAGCCAATAATGCCAAAAAAGAATCTGTAAATGAAGGATCAAAAAAACAAGCTGATCAATTTATCGATGAAGACGGAGATGGAATTTGTGATAAACGTGCAAGCGGACTCGGTTTTAAACATGGCAACACATATGAAAAAAGAAAAGGAACAACAGGCACAGGACAACTTCAAAAGTTGAAATCTGGAAGCTCAGAGGGCGGTAATCAATCAGGCCAAGATAAACAAAGACAAAGAGGTAAAAAATGATAATACGACTTATCTTCGTCGCTGGAGTATTTGCCACTGTTTTAAATCCAAATCTATTTGGACAATTCTCTTTAGAAACAGAATTCGCATATTTAAATGATGATAA
>JBBIII010000087.1:0-5842 GCA_037446575.1 Ignavibacteriales bacterium | reverse complement strand
CATTATTTTATAAAAAACTTTTGGGGACAAGCGGGTTATTCTTTTCAATTAGTAAATTATACAAATCTTCCTGAGTTCAATTATAATGAGCACATGGTAAAACTAAACTTTTCAACATATCTGCCTTCAAAAACGACGTTTATTTTTCTTACTAGTTTTGGAGCTAAGCTCTACTCATCAACAAACGACTCAATCAACACAAAGAAAACAAACGCCAAACCAATAGTTACTCAATGGCTTGGATCTTTACGTATAGGTCAATCGGTGTTTGAAAACACTGGCATAAGTATTATGGCACAGTACCAGACAAATCTGAAAAAAGAATCGCGCTACTTAGCATCTATTAACGCTTCTTTTTCTGATGATGAACTATTTGACGATCATTATGGTTATGAGGGTTTGATGTTGCAAGGTATGTTAACCCAAGCTCTTCCATTTGATTCTCGATTGCGGTTTTCATTTAGCAGTCAAGAAAAGAAATATTCTAATCTTCCAGCTTATAATTTGCAAGGGGTACAAATTGCACATAACCGTTTAGATAGGCGAAATGTATTAACGATTCAATTGCAAAAAGAATTCGATCTCTTTACCCTGCAATTAATGTACGAACATATAAAAAATTCATCCAACGATCCATTTTACGATTATAAAAACAACGCTTTTACGATCGGATTAACTATCCCATTTTAAAATATTCCCGAAATCTGCTTTCAAAGATTTCGGGAATTTATTTAAAATCCTATTCCAAATACAAGATAAGATTGCTCTAATCTTGGATTTACAATGAATGAAGTTGACAGAAACATTGATGATGTTGCACCAATTGGAATTGTTTTTATAGCTGTAAATCCGATGTTTATGAGATCAATACCATTTGTTTTATAGATAATACTCCTATTTCCTGCAAAGCCTGCTATAGCATTGACAACTATATTGTCAATTGAAAATGGATATTCAAATTCAAAGTAAGCCGAGTTGTCAGGATCATTATGAACAACAATAAATGCGCGCGTAATAATTGGAAAACTTTCTGGTCCAGCATATTGTAATCCTATTTCAACATTGTGACCTCCAGTGCCATCTCCTTTCGTATTGAAGAAATTTGCTCCGTAGCTTGGAAAATATAAATCGGTACACAATAAAGATAAACTGCCTGAAGATAAAGGAATAGCATATGAAAATAAAAAAGCGTTCTCTGCATAACCTTTTCCGGTATCAGGAAATCCATAAGCGCCGGCGATGCCCGCCGTAAATTGCCCCAATTGATATGTTATTGCCGGTTGTAGACTTGGTGAATTTCCCAAATCAATTCCGCGCCAAATATAACGGCTCTTTATGCTTCCGCCAATTGTAAATTGACCATAACAAACAGCGCTCCCCAAAAGAATAATTATTAATCCCCAAAGAGATGTTTTCATGAAAAGACCTTTCAATGTAGTTAGTAGAATTCGTTAATAGCTGTTGATGTAAAATACTATCTTAAGTCAAATATGGCAAGTTAGGTATTAATATTTTTTGTATGAGTTTAATGAGTTTTCAAATCCTTCATGTAGAATTAATGTTGATAAATTCAATACCTTAATCTCTTTTCGTATGGCTTGACTTTGTTTTGATTGGTCGATAGATTGAAATCAAAAATGAAATGGAATTTTTATATACAACCTCGCTTCATCATACTCACAAGTATCGTAATCGCTTTGATAATGATAGTAGGGACATTCTATCAATCAATGCAAACCGAACAAGAAATCTATAAAGTGTTAGAAAAAGAGGCGCTCTCACTTGTAGAAACAATTGAAAACTCAAGTATTAACATTATTCTTTCTTCTGAAGAGATAGAGCGACAAATTGCGGAAAGACTTCTTACTGCCGCTCGATTAATCGCTCAATTAGACAATGCAAAATTTTTACTTAAATCGGACCTAAACCGAATCGCAAATGAAAACAATATATTTTTAATATACTTATTCGATAAGAACGGAAGAATTATTCTTTCAAATCATACGCTCAATATTGATGATCAAAAAACAGCTGAAAAACTTCATTCAAAAGAAATATTGAAACCTATTTTAAATAATGAAACAGATTACATAGTGATTGGAACAAATGAAGCTCAGTATGAAGATGGCGAAAGATTTGCAGTTGCAGTTAGGAGAACAAATCCGGAAGGCGGAGCAATTGTCGTAAATATTGATATTACTAGTTTCGCCAATCTAAAGAAGACGATTGGTATTGGTAGACTTCTACGCGACCTCGGCAACAATAGCGGGATTGAATACGCCGCGCTTCAGGATGAAGAAGGAATTATAGCGGCAAGCGAATCTGTTGATCAGCTTTCTTCAATTTCTAGCGACGCTACTTTAGCCGATTTATTGAAAAAAGACACTGTTCTTACACGCCATATATCATTTCATAAACGCAAGGTGTATGAGGTCTTAAAACCGCTAAATTTAGATAATTCGCGCATCGGAATAATTCGTATCGGATTGTCATTAGATGAAGTACGTGCGATCCAACAACAAGCTCAACAACGAAATTTAATGCGTACCGTTGTTCTAATATTGATTGCATTTCTCACGATTGCGGCTTTTATCGCCGCACAGAAATACATTCTATCTCGCCAGAAAATTACATCGATAGAATCATTTTACAGCAATATTTTAGAACAGATGCGGGACACTGTTGTTACAATAGACAACCAAAAGAGAATAACATTATTTAACCAACAAGCAGAAAGTTTATTCGGGATTAAAGCGAAAAATGTAATTGGCAAATCTATTGCTGAATTACCCGAAATACTAAGCAAGAATCTTGAACTTATCTACAACTCAAAAGAATCCGAATTAACTATTGAACTGCCTAAAGATCAAACAAGAACAATTTCAATTTCTCTTTCTAAAATTAATAAAGAGGATGGTTCGATAGAAAGTCAAACCGTCCTTATAAAGGATTTAACAGAATTGCGGCGTATGGAGAAAGAAATTCAAAGAAAAGATAAACTGAGCGCGATGGGCGAGCTCGCATCCGGCGTGGCTCATGAAATTCGCAATCCTTTAAACGCTATCTCTATGATTGCACAAAGATACGAGAAAGAATTTGTTCCAACAAAAAACAAAAAGGAATACGGGTCGCTAACAAAAGTCCTAAGAAAAGAAACTGCTAGAGTGAACGATATTATTCAACAGTTTCTTTCTTTTGCACGCCCTCCAAAATTAAGAATTGAATCTGTCTCCGTAAAAGAATTCACTTCGCATGTCAATACGCTTTTTAAGAATCAGGTGAAGAATATCGGGATAGATTTTTCAAGTTCTTGTGAAATTAACAAATCAATTTCTATTGACCGAAATCAAATGATGCAAGCATTGCAAAATATTTTACAGAATGCTTTGGAAGCTACAAAAAAAGGGGGAAAAATTGCATTACGTGTCTATCAAAAAGATAATGCAGTATTCTTTGAAGTTAAGGACACCGGTTCTGGAATTCCATCTAATCAATTAGAAAAAATCTTTAACTTGTATTTCACAACAAAATCTGATGGAAATGGGATAGGACTGGCAGTAACTCAGCAAATTGTATCTCAGCATGGCGGCACGATAGAAGTTCAAAGTAGACTTGGAAGAGGAAGCGCTTTTACAATCCGAATACCATTATAACCATGAATTTATTTCGACATCTCAAATTTTTTAAAATTCTTTGGAAGAGGGGGCGTTAGCGGTATATTTAAATTCTGTTCGCGCAATGTCTTCTCCGATACTGTAGAATGATAAAGCGGATGATTTTCTAACAGAACATTATAAAGCGCAAAAACTTCTCCTGTTGGAGTCTTTTCCCACCCAATAAACTGAGCATCATTCCCATCGTGTTTAATAATAATTTCTTCCTCATGCTTAATTTTTAGTAAATCGAAAACATTTCTTTTTTGCAAAGGAAGTTTTTTCAGCCAATTGAGAACGTTATACTTAGAACGTACCGATAGATTAGATTCCTCTCGATCCTCCTTAAAAATCTCCCCATCCATATATGACCCCTAATATTCCCTAAAAATTTCTTTTAATTTAAAACACGTAATAAAGTATTCAATATTTACTCAAAAGCAAATTAAAAAGCAACTTTTTTAAAAACCAAGTATAAGCTTTCTGTTGGAAATAAAACCGCACATAAACAGAGTAAAACTCACAATATTTAAACAATATTGATTTCTTTTATAGGTAAGTCCCAATGAGCTAAAAGAATTTCAAATCTTCTTTGTTCCTCTTTCTTGAACTTTTTTTGGTCTGGAAATAATCTGCGCGATATTGTTTTTTCATCAAACCCATCGTTTAAAAAGTTTATATTCTTCCACACAATTGTAACCCGATAATCCCAGCGTCCATCTTCGGCCGTATGAAAATGAGGTTTCTCGATTTTAATACTCAGAATTCTTCCAAGCTCTTTCAATTTCAACAGAACTGGCAAGTGATTCTTTTTGAATAATTGAAAAAACTCTTCTGCATAACCCCATCTTGCCTTGTAGTAATATTCAACTGTGTATGTTTTGTTTATCATAAATTCTCCTAATAAATATTTTTTTATAAAGGGAATAATCCGTCAACAGAAAGATATCTTTCACCTGTATCATAATTAAATGTAAGAATTCTTCCACCTTTATGAAGTTCCGTGATTTTCTTGGAAACGGCGGCAAGAGCGGCGCCGGTAGAAATACCAACGAGAATACCTTCCTCCTTTGCAGTGCGCTGAGTAAATTCAAATGCTTCTTCTTTTGTAATTTGAATAACTCCGTCAATGGTATTGAGGTGAAGATTTTTTGGAATAAATCCAGCGCCTATTCCTTGAATAGGATGCGGGGCTGGTTGTCCACCGCTGATTACGGGAGAAGCCGCCGGCTCAACCGCAAATACTTTCAGATTCTTAAATTTCTTTTTCAATTCTTCGCCAATTGCCGTAATGTGTCCGCCGGTTCCAACTCCTGTTATCACAAAATCTAAACCGTCAGAGAAATCTTCAAGAATTTCTTTTACGGTAGTTTGCTTGTGAATTTCGATATTAGCTTCATTCTCGAATTGTTGCGGTATCCAAGAATTTGGAGTTATGGCGGCGAGTTCTTGAGCGCGGGCAATTGCTCCGGGCATTCCCTTTTCGCGCGGTGTTAAATCAAATTTTGCGCCATAAGCCGCCATCAATCTGCGCCGTTCGATTGACATAGATTCCGGCATTACCAGAATCAGTTGATAACCTTTAACTGCGGCAACAAGCGCAAGTCCGATACCGGTGTTTCCAGATGTTGGCTCTATGATGACAGAATCTTTATTAAGAATTCCTTGCCGTTCGGCATCTTCAATCATTGATAAAGCGATTCGATCCTTTATACTACCGCCCGGATTCGTTCGTTCTAATTTAATCCATACTTCTTTATCACCAAACAAACGATTCAATCGGACATGCGGCGTTTTGCCTATTGTTTCAAGTATATTTTGTGCTTTCATATTATTTCCTCATTGTTATTTATTTCAACATAAATACATTATTTAATAAGTAAAAATTTTCATCTTTCTATTTTTTTATAAAAATCAAACCGCAAAGATCGCTGAGAAACGCAAAGATTTTATTTCATCTCTATTTACAATCAATAAAGAAGTCGAATCGAATTATTCACTCGACCTTATTAGAAGAGAATTTTTGGGAATTTTATAATAGACAGGCCGATGAATAACTAACCGACTTCGCAGTACAAGGACAGTTATAACAAAGCTGTTTGATTGCTTTATATTTTGGTTTATAGTTATTCATCTGATTTTATTATACTAAATTGAATAGTAAGAATCAATGTTAATTTTAAGGAAGT
>JBBIII010000086.1:0-9873 GCA_037446575.1 Ignavibacteriales bacterium | reverse complement strand
CGATTCTTGTTTTAAAAAATCGGGAATCTTGATATTTTTTTTACGGTTCTATAAGTTTTACAATACTTCTTATTACTTACGCCTTATCGTTACTTCCGAGCACATTAATTATCTTGTGCTTGTAAAGAGCTTTAAGCTGATCGCGCGCGGGTCCTAAATATTTTCGTGGATCGAACTCGGCTGGATTGTCGGCTAAAGTCTTGCGAATAGCCGCTGTCATAGCTATTCGTCCATCGGAATCAATATTCACTTTGCAAACCGCCGAATTCGCCGCTTTGCGTAATTGGTCTTCAGGAATTCCCACCGCATCCTTCATCTTTCCGCCATGCGTATTAATAACCTTTACTAATTCTACAGGAACAGAAGAAGCTCCATGTAAAACTATCGGAAATCCGGGAATTCGTTTTTCAACTTCTTCTAAAATATCGAATCGTAGCGGCGGCGGAAGCAGTACTCCGTCTGAAGTTCGTGTGCATTGCTCTGGCTTAAATTTATTTGCTCCGTGAGATGTTCCGATAGAAATTGCCAGCGAATCAACACCGGTCTTTTTCACAAAATCTTCTACCTCTTCCGGCTTTGTATAGTGCGTAACATCGCTCGAAACCTCGTCTTCGATTCCTGCTAAGACCCCAAGTTCGCCTTCAACGGTTACATCGTACTTATGAGCAAAGTCAACAACTTGTTTAGTCAATTCAATATTCTTTTCGTATGAATGATGCGAGCCATCGATCATAACCGATGAAAAACCGGATTCGATGCACGATTTGCACAGCTCGAACGTATCGCCATGATCTAAATGGAGAACAATCGGAATCGGATAACCTAATTCTTTTGCATAATCCACCGCGCCTTTTGCTAAATGTTTTAAAAGAGTAGAGTTCGCATATTTTCGCGCTCCACTCGATACTTGTAAAATAACAGGCGATTTTGTTTCCACGCAGGCGCCAATAATTGCTTGTAATTGTTCTAAGTTGTTAAAATTAAAAGCCGGAATTGCATATCCGCCTTTAACTGCTTTCTGGAATAATTCTTCAGAATTAACCAGACCTAATTCTTTATAACTTGTCATAAATTCATCTTTAAATATTAATAATTACGCCACAAATTAGAAAATAACACTTTAGGAATGAATAAATTGCAGTACGATTGTGTTACTTAGGCTTGGCGTGGCTTTACCGCACCAGACTTTCTAACTAAAAATAAAGTAAAGTGTGGTGTAATGCAACTATTGAAGAAAATTTGTCAAATCACCTTAATAAACGAAATTAATTTTTTTAATCGTCGTGCTTCTTTAATTGAGAAAGTATTTCTCTTACTTTTGGGAGCGTTTCCTTATTTACCAACACAAGAGCCGTATCGCCTTCTTGTAAAATTGTTCCGCCGCTTGGCACTATAAAATTTTCATCGCGGCTTATCAGCACAATCAAACTTTCTTCCGGCATTCCGAGTTCAACAATTGATTTACCTGCAACTTCTGAATTATAAGGCACAATTAAATCAACAAGCTCTGTATCAACACCTTCAACGGGCGCGTATTCGATTGGGTATCTGCGTTTTAAAATTAACGGCGCATCAACATGAAGTATTCGTGCAACAAATGGAATTGACCATCCTTGCATCAAAGCAGATGTAATTACGATGAAGAAAACTACATTAAAAATCCACTCTGCGTCAGGCAGATTGGCAAGCAGTGGAAAAGTTGCAAGTATAATTGGGACCGCGCCGCGTAGACCGACCCAAGAAATAAATGTTTTTTCTCGCCACTTAAAATTTGAAAAAGAAAGCGATATAAAAATACTTAAAGGGCGCGCAACAAACATTAAAAAAGCGGAAATGAAAAGACCGATGCCAATTATCGGAACTATGTGGGATGGAAACACAAGCAAGCCGAGCGTAAGGAACATAGCAATTTGACTTAACCACGCAAGTCCATCGAAGAAACGAAGCAGACTTTTCTTTTGAATGAATTCGCAATTGCCGGCGACAATCCCCGCAATATAAACGGCAAGAAATCCGCTACCGCCTATTGTTGAGGTCAGTCCGTATATTAAAGCGGCGAACGATAACGAAAAAACCGGATATAGTCCTTCGTAAGCAAGTCTTAAGCGGTTCATTATAAAAACCATCCCTCTGCCAAGCGTTAAGCCAATGATTGCTCCAATTCCCATTTGAAGAACAAATAGAGATATAATTGAAGCCGCAGTTTTTTCTGGGGAAGTAATCAATTGTATAATGCCAATTGTTAAAAACACAGCCATCGGGTCATTACTGCCCGATTCAAGCTCGAGCAATGGTTTTAACTTGCCGCGCAAGCTGACATTTTTTGATCTCAACACAGAAAATACAGCCGCCGCATCGGTCGAAGACACAACCGCCCCCAAAAGCAGTCCATTCAACAAACTAATGCCAGTAATAATGGAAGCAAAAATTCCTACCGCAAAAGCAGTTGCTATAACCCCGAATGTTGATAAAATAGACGCATGACTGACAACAGGTTTAACCTCCGACCAATTTGTGCTTAATCCGCCAGAAAAGAGAATAAACACTAACGCAATAATACCGATTGATTGAGCAAGGGGAGCGTCATTAAAGTAGATGCCTCCGGGCCCTTCTGAACCGGCAAAAATTCCAATTGCAAGAAATAAAAGAAGAGCCGGCACACCGAGATTATCAGATAGCTTAGCAATAGCTATGCTTAATAATATCAAAACGGCGCCAATGAGAAGTAAATATTCTATAGCCATATTGCTATTTTGCTATAAATATGATCGAATTAATTTTCTAAACCCTTACGCTACAATCTACATTTTATAGCGAATAGATTCAATGAAATATTTGAATTCATTTAGATTGTTGCGTATTTTTTCCACTGAAAATTATTAAGGAAAAAAATGACAAGAAAAATTCGTTATGGCATAATAGGGTTTGGAGCATTTGCAGAACGCACTATACTCCCCGCAATTCGGGCGTCATCTAACTCTGAAGTTGTAGCAATACAAAAACGTTCGCTAAGTGTTGCAAAAGAAAAAGCGCGGACTCACAACATTCCAAATGCGTTTGATACGGTTGAAGCATTGGCTAAATGCAAAGATGTGGACGCTGTATTTATTGTCTCGGCAAATTCTTTGCACGCCGCAGAAACAACCGCCGCCGCCAAAGCAGGCAAACACGTTATCACCGAAAAACCAATGGCTATAAATACAACTGAAGCCGAAGAAATGATTCAGGTTTGCAAAAAAAACAACGTAAAACTTATGGTCGCGCATATGGTGCGGTTTTCTCCATTAGTACTAAGAATGAAAGAATTAATTAAATCTAACTTAATAGGCAGAGTTACATTTATCAGGTCTGAGTTTATTTATAATGGTCGGCTTTCTCATCGTCCCTGGCTTGTTGATAGGAAAATTGCGGGGGGCGGACCTATTTTCGATATTGGCGTACACTGTTTTGATACAACCAGATTTTTATTGGATGATTATGTGATTTCGGTTAAAAGCGCGCTCGACCCGATTCCGACAACGACTCGAACGGAATCAACCGCACAGCTTGCAATTAAATTTTCAAAAGGGACAACCGCAGGAATTCATTGCTCTTACGATTCGCCAATTCGGAGAACATTCATAGAAGTTATAGGCGATAAAGGAATTCTCTCGGCTGAAAATTTTTCGTGGAGCAATAATACATTAAAGCTAAATATTTTTATCGGCGATAATGATAAAATTAACGACAAACAGGAAGAAATTATTATTGTGCCGGATTTGTATGAAAAGGAAGTAACGCTTTTCTCAGAATGTATTATCAATAATACGGAATCGCCAATACCCGGCGAAGAAGGATTGATAAATCAACGATTTTTAGATGAAGCGATGAAAGGATAGATGCGAAAAATTTTGTAAGCGACTTCTACAATTTTAGAATTATTACTCTTCCTCCATTAACCGTCGTACTTTATTTTTTCTTCCTTCAATCAAATAGAGCATTTCTCGCACGGCTTGCTCTAATCCTATAAACATAGCTCTGATAATTACGCCATACCCGATGCTTACTTCATCTATTTCGGAAATGGAGGCAATCGGTTTTATATTTTCGTAATCTAATCCGTGTCCGGCATTTACGCCAAGCCCTAATGATTTTCCAATCTTTGCTGTTTCCTGAATTCGCGCTAATTGTTCTTTTGTTTCTTCTTCTGTTTTCGCTTCAGCGTATTCGCCGGTGTGAATTTCAATCATATCCGTGCCAATATCTGCCGATGCGCGAATTTGCGCTTCAATCGGATCAATAAACAAACTAACAGGTATCTTATTTTGTCTGAACCGATTAACAATACCTGCATAATATTTTTTTTGTCCGACAATATCTAAACCGCACTCGGTGGTTAATTCCTGCCTGCGCTCTGGCACAAGCGTAACAAGGTCGGGTTTGACTTTAATTGCTATTTCGACAATTTCTTCAGATGATGCCATCTCAAGGTCGAGTTTTGTTTTAAGAGACGACCTAAGCCGCCAAACATCATTATCTTTAATGTGTCGTCTGTCTTCTCGTAAATGACATACTATGCCTTCTGCCCCAGCTTTTTCGCAAATTAATGCGGCTTCAACCGGATCTGGAGCATTCCCGCCTCGCGCATTACGCAATGTCGCTATGTGGTCGATGTTTATTGCTAATCTCATATATCGATACCCTTTAAAATATTAAATCTAATATAATCATTTTCTTAAATGAATAGAATTTAAATCTCTACAACCCTTTTTGTCAAGGATAAAAAAATGTAACTTTTATTCATATATTACCGTAGTTTTATTTGGAATCGCTTAAAAAGAAACGAGGTGCAATGTGAAGATAGTCTATTTACTCATTTTTTTATCACTGATTTTTTTGCCTCTTGTAGATGTAGAGGGACAATCAAAAAGGGAGACAAAGAACCGCACATCTGAGGAGAAAAAAAACAACTCGATTAACGATTTTTCCGATGAAGGGGATATAAATGCAATTGAGGTTAGCAAAGAAATTGATGATTTTGGAAACAAGATAGATAACTTTGTAAATAAGTTAGTGAATCGATGGAGCTCAAAATTTAACGATGATCAAATTGATAATGATTCTCTTGAAACAAAATCAAAGAAGTCGGAAAACGATAATGAAATTGAGTTCGATGAAAAAGCGAATACATTTTCCGGGGATAAGATAATTGAAGAATCAGAAACAATTAAAGGACCTGTTGTTGTAAAAGGAGGGAATTTAATTGTTTATGGTTCTGTTGATGGTGATGTTTTAGTAGTCGGCGGAGATCTTCATATTAAAAGTAATGGAAAAGTTACTGGCAATGCACGCGTTATAAATGGAAGCATTATTAAAGATGACGGAGGCGTTATTAAAGGTCATGAAGATAAAACTATCGCTAAAAAGACAAACTACCGTGAAACTGACAAAAAATTTCAACAATCAACGCGGTCGTTTGAAGTTCCTTGGCGCAACGACCAAATGAATTTTGATAATTTCGTTTTTCGATACAATCGCGTAGAAAGCATCTTTCTTGGTTTAGGAACGAAAAAAAAATATTATTGGGATGGTGAAAGAAATTGGAACGCTTACGGGTCAATTGGGTGGGGATTTAAGTCGCATACTTGGCGGGGTAATTTAGGAATAACAAGACAATTTGCAACATCAGCCGATGAAAACAGCAGCTTGTTTGAAATCGGCGGTGAAATTTATTCGCTTACCGACACGAAAGATCATTGGATTATTTCTATCCATGAAAACACAGCGGCGGCTTTGTTTATGCATGAAGACTTTAGAGATTATTATGAACGAAATGGTTACACGATTTATTCTGCATACTATACGAAAAAAGATTATCTAAAGAGCGAGTTGAAGGTTGCATATCTGGCGGATAAATATGATTCAATGACGAATAAAGTAGAATGGGCGATGTTCGGCGGAAATAAATTATTCAGATTTAATCCGCCTATAGTTGCCGGCGATATGCGAAGTATAATGTTCAATGGCGGGTTTAATACCGTAACCAAAACTTCCATTGGACCTGAGGGATGGAGTTTGTTTGCGATTGGCGAGTTTGCAAAGAAAAGCATAGGAGGAATTTTCGACTTTGAGCAATATATGGTGGATATAAGAAGGTTACAGCCATTAGGCAAATATGAGAATATAAATATTCGATTAAGAGTTGGCTCTGCAAGCGGCACTCTTCCTAAACAAAAATTGTATGAATTAGGCGGACTTGGCACAATCGAAGCGTTTCCGTTCAAATCATTTATTGGCAATCGGATGCTTTTAGTGAACACAGAATTCATTATTAATGGGAGCTTTTTGCATGACCTCGATTTTTGGCCTACCTGGTTGTTCAAACATTTTAATTTTATGCTGATATCTAATGCCGGTTTTACGCGAGATGTTGCCTCTAAACTTTCAGCGGTAGAAGGATTTAATGATATAAGGTTTAATGAATTTAATCATAGCTTCGGAATATGCCTTGTAAACAGAAGCGGATCTTTTAGAATAGGAATGGCTTGGCGCACGGATCGACCTGCGCCCGCGCAGTTAGTGTTACGATTCAATAGACCATTCTGAAATTACTAACAGTTCAAACCGAAGCCTCGCATTTTTGCGGGGCTTTTTTATTTCATATTGCGGTTCGATATGTAATCAATAATTTTTTGATAAACAAAATTAGATATTTGACGATCTATATTCTTACTGTTTTCTTTAAATTGATCCGCAATAATGCAATTAGTTGTTATTGAACCGGCTACTAATGTCGGAGTGCTCTTTGAACCAGTGTTCGATTCGCCATCATCGATCTTATGTAATGAAAAATATGAAGGATATTTCCATGTAAAAGATTGTTCGTCGATGTCTTTATTAAAGCAAAGCTGAAAACCGATAATTTCATTTTCTTTATTGAACCATACAATCAAATCGAGAGAATCGTTAGTGAACCAACGTCTTTTTGGCTCACCTTCAAGCTGGGTAACATTTTTAAGTTCATACAGCATAAATTATGGAATTCTATAAACCGCATAGCAAAGCGCTATATTAACTAAAGCCCGCCTTTTTAATTGAATTAAACGCAATTCACAGTAATAACAGATAGTGAAATCTATTATATAACAATTATTATGTCAATATTTATAAAAATTTTATTACTAAAATTTTTATAAATCAGCTTATTAATGATTTGCATAAATATACATAATATAGTATATTCATACATTCAAAAAAGAAGGAAATACGAATTTATGAATGTGTCAATCATCGGCGCCTCCGGATACTCGGGTATAGAATTGCTGAAGATATTAAAGAGGCATGTAAAAGTTGAAATAGACAAGCTTTTTGCTAACGCAACGGCAGGCAAAAAAATATCTGAAGTTGCGCCAAGTTTAAATAAAGTATTAAATTATGTTGTTGAGAAATACTCAATTGAGTTAGTTGAAAAGAGCGACCTGATATTTATTGCGCTCCCTTCAGGAGAAGCGATGAATATCGTTCCGGAATTAATTAGATCGGGTAAGAGAATAATAGATCTCGGAGGCGATTTTCGTCTAAAAGAAAGTTCGCTTTATGAAAAATATTATAAAAAAACGCATACAGCAAAAGCCGAATTAGAAAAATCAATTTATGGATTGCCAGAATGGAATAAGGCAAATATTAAAACAGCTGTGCTTATTGCAAATCCTGGATGTTATCCAACAAGCGCAATATTGCCGCTTGCTCCTTTGTTAAAAGATGATATTATAGAATCAAATGGGATAGCGATAAATTCCTTATCGGGTGTTTCTGGCGCGGGAAGAAGCTCAAGCGCCGATTTGTCTTTTGCCGAAGTGAACGAATCTGTTAAAGCTTATAAAGTCGGCGTTCATCAGCATATACCGGAAATTAGCTCTGTTTTACAAAAGTTATCTGGCAAACATGCCGCTTTTTCATTTACACCTCACCTTTTACCGATCACTCGCGGAATTTATACAACAATGTATGCAACCCTAAAAAAGAAGACCGATGCAATAGACGTGTTTGAAAGCTATAATCGATGCTATTCAAATGCCCCATTTGTTAGAATTTTAGAAAATATACCTGAAATTAAAAATGTTGCCAATACAAATTATATTGATATTGGTTTTCATATAAACAGCGATAATAATCAAATTATTATCATGTCGGCAATTGATAATCTTGTAAAAGGCGCCGCTGGCCAAGCTGTGCAAAACATGAATATTATGTTTGGATATAATGAAACGGAAGGATTGATTTAAAGTATTATGGAATTGTTTAAAGAATGTACTGGCGGAGTAACGGCGGCAGAAGGATTTATTGCCGGCGGGTTGTATTGCGGAATTAGAAAAGTTAAAAAAGATATTGCAATTATAAAATCAACTAAACCAGCTAACGTTGCAGGAGTTTTTACGCTTAATAAGGTTGTAGCCGCGCCTTTACAGGTGGATAAAATACAATTGGAAAAATCGAAATTATTTTCTGCAATTGTTGTAAATAGCGGAAATGCTAATGCTTGCACCGGCGAACAAGGTTTAAAAGACGCTTGGTCGATGGTAAATGCCGTCTCAAAAGCTCTGGGTGTTCCGAATGATCAGGTTCTGGTCTCTTCGACAGGCGTAATTGGGCAGTATCTTCCTATTGATAAAATTGTTGATGGTATTAATAATTTGTCAACACAACTATCCAAAGACGGCAATAAGAATGCCGCAGAAGCTATAATGACAACCGATCTTTTTTCCAAAGAATGTGCCGTAAAATTTTCGCTTGATTCATCTATAATTACAATCGGCGGAATGGCAAAGGGCTCTGGAATGATAGCTCCAAACATGGCTACAATGCTTGCCTTTGTTACAACGGACGCAAAAATATCGTCTGAGGCACTTCATCGAGCTTTACTTATTGCAAACGATCATTCATTTAATCGAATCACAGTTGATGGAGATATGAGCACAAACGATATGGTTCTTATCTTGGCAAATGGATTAGCGGGCAATCGAGAAATTGAAATAGGCACGGCTGAGTTCGAAAAATTTTTAGAAGCGTTAGAATATACGCTTATTAAACTTGCAAAAATGATTGTGCGTGATGGTGAAGGCGCGAAAAAATTTATTGAAATAGTTGTTAAAGGCGCGCAGACTGAAACTGAAGCAGTGCAAGCGGCAAAAGCTGTAGCTAATTCTAATTTAGTTAAAACTGCTTTACACGGAGCCGACGCAAATTGGGGAAGAATTATTTCGGCGGTCGGATATTCGGGAATAAATTTCGATCCATCTAAAGTATCTATTGAATTTGATAATGAGCCAATTTTAAATCCAAATTATGAAATTGTTTTAGATGAAGACAAAGCAAAGGCAATTCTATCTAAAGACAATATAACTGTTCTCATAAATTTGCGCCAAGGAAACGCCGAAGCGCGTTTTTGGACGTGCGACCTTACAAAAGAATATATAGATATCAATGCTAGTTATCGTTCATAACTAAAAAAGAATTACTAATATGATTAACGCACAAACTAAAGAAGACGTTCTTATTGAAGCTCTGCCTTACATACAGACTTATGAAGGCAAAACATTTGTAATAAAATACGGCGGCGCGGCAATGACGGATGAACGGCTTAAAACAACTTTTGCTCAGAATGTAACAATTTTGAGGAAAATTGGAATTAACATTGTTATTGTGCATGGCGGAGGAAAGGATATAACAGATCTTGCCACAGCGCTTAATATCCAATCTAAATTTGTTGACGGTCAACGCTATACCGACGAACAAATGATAAATGTTGTCCTAATGGTTTTAGCCGGCAAGTTGAATAAAGAAATTGTGAATCTAATAAATGCTTACAGCGGAAATGCAATAGGATTATGCGGC
>JBBIII010000085.1:0-10022 GCA_037446575.1 Ignavibacteriales bacterium | reverse complement strand
TCAATAAACTCCGGATCACTTCCTTTTTTAGTTACTTTCCATTCCTGTTCTGCGTGATCGAAATCGGCAATTTTCTCTATCGGCATTCGCAAGTATTTTCCGAAGCCGGTTGCGGCAACTTCGCCATCGGGCAGTAGCAGTTCGCCGGTACCCTCAAATGTGCGGCTGGTTTCGTTTGTAATCCGTCCCACAACCCGGAGCGGCACATTTAGCGGAATCGGTTTTTTGAATCTTGTGGTGAACTCGACAGTTACTCCCCAAACATCGTTATGATGATTCATCATTATCGCCCGCCCGATAGTTTCGTCTAAAACTGCGGCTGTAATTCCGCCATGCAAGCGATTAGGATAACTTTGATGTTCATCCGCAGGAGTAAAGATGCACACAAGTTCTTTATTTTCTAATTCGAAGAACTCTCCTTTTAATCCGAAAGAATTTTTCAATCCGCACAAAAAGCACATTTTGCTGTTTTCTTGTTTTCCTGTTACACGTTTTTTAGTCATTGGTCGCTGGTTATTTGTAATTGGTTAATTATAGTTTTTAGTAATCAATTTTACTTACTACTTTTTACTTTTAACTTTTGACTTATTACTTAAACTGTTTTTCCATCCACTTAAAAACTTCTTCCTGCATTTCTAAATTGAATGTGTGCCCAACGGGCCAGAGTTTGATTTCGAGTTTATCTTCCGCATTCTGAGATTTCCATACTTTGCGCATTTTTTCAAAAGCTTCCTTCACACTTTCTGCGGGAAATAATTTATCCTGCTCGCCGTTGTAAAATAGCATCGGCTTGGGGCAGGCGATACTTGCAACATCCGGATAGTCGAGATAATTTGCAATTCCCGGATGCGTAGTAGTAAAAGCAGATTGACCTCGCGTTAAATTGCCCCCTTCTACAAGTAATCCTTTGCGCGTCGCCATCCAGCAGATAGAAACTGCGCCAGCAATTTTATCTGATATCGCCGCAACCTGCCATGCGCGGAAAGCGCCCATCGAAAATCCCATTGCGATAATTTTTGATGTATCAACTTTTGGCATTGTAGAAATAAAATCTGCCGCATAAATATCTTCCCACGCAATCAGTCCGGCGTAAGACATTCCTAAATTCATCAAGTTGGAAGCAATTGCCTGCTGACCTTCGTAGCCCGCACCGCCTCGATCAGACCAGTTGAGCGCGTCTGTCGCGAATACAATATAACCGCGTTTAGCAAGTTCATCGCCAATAAATCTTCCGCCGTAATTTTTATTTACCCACTCTTTTGCAGATTTAATTCTTTCTTCCGAAACACCGAACGGCTCAATCGTTTTTTCTTTTCCGATATCGAACTTAGCGCCGTGATCATTTAACAGCATCACTGTTGGAAATGGACCATCGGCTTTTGGAATAAGCAAATAAGCCGCTACACGACTATCTGCAGTTACATTGAAGACAATTTTCTTTGCAATATAACCTCCGCGATCCTGTTCGGCAATTATAACAGGATTAAATATAGTGCGGGTCGGCGGCTTCAACATAAATTCTTTTACTTTCGCGGCTCCCATTTTTTTCCATTCAAAAAAATCGTTACAACTTCCACTTAACCACGAAAGCGGATACGTAAGTTGATTCGCAAGAGAATTAGAAAAAATCGGCAAGTTGTTTCGAATTGCATTTGCTTGAAACAACGTATCTTTTGCATTTTGCGATAATAGAATGCAAGGCAACAGCAATAGGAATAATATTTTTATTTTCATCTGTTTCTTCTATTTATAAAATTATGATTCAGGAACATTATTAGGAAAAAATGATTTCATGCAATCGGGGCATATTCCATGAGTGAAATTAACATCCACAATATTTTCTTTTATATAATTCTCGATACTTTGCCATTGATTTTTTTCTGTGCGTATCTTTTTACAACGCGCACAGATTGGAAGCAGGCTTCCAATATTAAGCAATTCCTGCAAATCTTCTAAAATTAAAAGCGCCAAGAATTTTCCTTTATAATGATAAGGAGTTGTTGTTACAAGCAATGGAAATTGTTTTACGCCTTCATTAGTTATCAATTCCATAATAGTTTTTTTTCTATATGCTTTGTTTCCATGGATTGATTCCATTACCGAATTTCTAATGACACAGGTTTTGCAATAAGGCGCATATCCACATCCTTCTTCTGCTTCTTTAGAATGAATACAATACAATATTTCTCCGCCTCTTTGTCTATATATAACCTCTGAGTTAAGCAGATATTGCGAAGCTGAATTCCAAAAAAGGATTCGCATATCTTCATCCACAACCATTAGCGGGAATGGAATAGAATTATAAATATTTAACAATTGTTCGTTATCTTTAAATAAATGAGCTTCCATATGACTCCTTTTGATTTATATAAATTAGCGGTAGCAATTACCAAAGGCAAGTTGGTTTTTGATTTATTTTTTTTAATCTTTTTTCAGATTGGAATAATTGATAAGAGGATTTGATGAAAAAAATTATTGCCGTTTTTCTGATTGTGTTTTGCAATTTCTATATCTTGCATGCCGAAGAAGGGATGTATCCCATTAGCGAGGTTCATAAAATAAATTTGAAGAAAATTGGCTTGCTGTTGGATAATAAAGAATTGTACAATCCAAATGGAATAAGCTTGGTAAATGCTATTGTCCGTATTGGCGGTTGTTCCGGTTCGTTCGTATCTGACGAAGGATTGATAATTACAAATCACCATTGCGTGTTTGGCTCTTTAGTCGCACACAGTACAAAGGAAAACGACCTTGTTACCAACGGCTTCCTTGCAAAATCGCGCGCAGAAGAACTTCCTACACGCGGCCAAACAGTAAAACTAATTGAATCTTATGCCGACGTTACTGAAAAAATTTTGCATTCAATCAATGATTCTATGGAATCATCTGAACGGGCAAAAGTAATTGAAAAAAAGATGAGAGAAATTTCGGATGAAGCTGAAAAGGATCGCCCAGGCTATACCGCAGAAGTCGCAGAGATGATGCCCGGCAAAAAGTATATTCTTTTCATCTACTTTACAATTAGAGACGTCAGACTTGTTTATGCGCCGCCTCGATCAATTGGCGACTTTGGCGGTGAGATTGATAATTGGACTTGGCCCCGACACACCGGAGATTTTGCCTATGCGCGCGCTTATGTAGCGCCCGATGGTTCGCCAGCCGTTTATTCCACCGAAAATATTCCTTATCGCCCCAAAAATTTTCTTAAAGTGAACCCCAATGGCGCAAATGAAAATGATGTCGTTTTCATTCTCGGATTCCCCGGAAGAACTTTTCGGCATCGCACTTCTGACTATATTATTTATGAGGAAAGCGTTCGGCTTCCTTTTATTGCTGAGTGGCACGAATACCAAATAAACACGATGAAAGATGCGAGCAAAGAATGCCGCACAATTGCTCTGAAATATGAAGCGCGAATTAAAAGTCTTGCAAATGTAGCAAAAAATTTTCGCGGAAAACTTCAAGGATTGGAACGCCTGCAATTAGCGTCTAAAAAGCAAAACGAGGAAAAACAACTTCAAGAGTTTATAAACGCTTCCAAAGAAAGAAAAAATAAATACGGAAAGTTGTTTCTTGAATTAAATAAATTGTACAACGAAATGAAAGAGATCGGAACGCGCAGTATGATACTTGACGCATTCAGAACAACTCCAACGCCGCTTGCCAACGCAATAACTTTAAACGAAGCGTATCAAGAATTAGCAAAACCTGATTCGCTTCGCTTAAGCGCTTATACAAACAAAAACATAAAAAACGTTTTTAGCTCCGTCGGTCAATCACTTAAGAATTATTATAAAACAACGGATAAATTAATTTTAAAACGATTATTCTCGATGGTTGGAAATCTTCCTACGAGCCAGCGAATTACGGTTATAGACAGCATGGTTAGAATGGACTATAGCGAACATAACCTGGATCGATTTTTAGAAAACGCGTTTGCCACTACCCAACTAACTGATTCAATTACGCTGGCGCATTGTGATTCTTTATTGCCTGTTATTATATGCAATCCTAATGATTTATTCGCGCAAATAGCAAGAACGTTATATCCGGTTTATACGCAACAGCGTGAAGAGCGATTGCGAAGCGAAGGATCGCTAAATAAACTCTTAGCTATGTATATAGATATTAAACAGGAATATTTGGAAAAAGATTTCATCCCCGATGCAAACAACACACTGCGATTCACATACGGAAGCATAAAAGGATATTCGCCGGCAGACGCAACTTATTATTCTCCTATTACAACTCTGCGCGGTGTGATTGAAAAAACTCGCGAAGCAGAGCCGTATAACACACCAAAAAAAATTCAGAAAATGCACAAAGAAAAAGATTTTGGTCGTTTCAAACATAAAAATTTTGACGATTTGCCAGTTAATATATTGTATAATTTGGATACAACAGGAGGCAATTCTGGCAGTGCAGTGTTAAATATTAAAGGTGAGATAATTGGAGTAAATTTCGACCGCACATACGAAGCTACTATTAACGATTATGTTTGGAGCGAATCTTACAGCAGGTCTATTGCCGTAGATATTCGATATATTTTGTGGATAACCCAAAAGTTTGCCGGTGCAGAGTGGCTGTTAAAAGAGATGGGCGTGAATTAAAATCAGAAGAAAGGAGAAATAAGGTATGAGAATATTATTTATTCTTTTGCTTATAGCGGTAATTGTGAGTTCTGCTTTCACGCAACAAGCAGTGAACGATACCGTGCTTCAGAACACTATTGAAAATAAATTTGAATCGTTGAATCACCGCCTCGATCAGCTTGCAAAAGCCATTGATGATATTTTGTGGCATCAACGCGTTGGAGATGTTGCCGATATTGACAAAGTATATATTGTTGGCCCGCCGCCATGGAAAGTAAAAGATTCGACAGCTCGCGGCGCTCTTAATCCCGTAAAATTCTGGTCTTATGTTTTTATTCCCAAGTGGATAGACCGCAGTAAAAAATATCCGTTGCTTGTGCTGCCACACGGCGGCGTTCATGCCGATTTTACAACTTACTATACGCATATAATTCGCGAACTTATGGCACAAGGATATTTAGTGGTCGCGCCTGAGTACAGAGGCAGTACCGGTTATGGAAAAACATTTTATGAACGTATTGATTACGGCGGCCGCGAAGTGGATGATAATCACGCCGCTCGTAATTGGATGGTAGAAAATTATACAATTGTTGATAGTAATCGGGTTGGCGCTATTGGTTGGAGCCACGGCGGTCTGATAACTTTGATGGACATTTTCCAAAATCCAAATTCCTATAAAGCGGCTTTTGCCGGTGTTCCAGTAAGCGATTTAATTATGCGCTTAGGTTATTATGGCGACGATTATAGGAAAGAATTCTATGTAAAATATCATATTGGCAAGACAGTTGAAGAGGATTCCGCTGAATACAGAAGGCGTTCTCCTGTAGCGCATGTCGAAAAACTTCAAATTCCTTTGCTTATACACACAAGCACTAATGACGATGATGTTTATGTAGAAGAAGTTGAGCATTTAATTCAGAAACTAAAGTCGGCAAATAAGATTTTTGAGTATGAAATTTTTCAAGAAGCTCCGGGCGGTCATAGTTTTGACAGAATTGATACGAAAATGGCAAAGCAAATTCGGATGAAGATTTACAAATTTTTGGCTAAATATCTAAAACCTCCACGGCAATTTAAATCAATAGGAGATTTAGAAAAAGCAGGTTATAGGTAGAATAGGAAATGTGTATTGGAAATTAGGTATTAGGAGTTTGAAAATTCGCAGTCAAAAATTAGAAAATATTTTTTCAACGTTTTAATTACGAAGAAAAAAACTTACCTTAATCAAGACCGAACGCAGGTTAATCCTGCGTTTTTATTTATTAAAAAGCATAAAGGAAAATTTATGAAAAAGGGAATAGTATTAATTTGCGCTTTAGCATTATTGGCTAATGTTGCATTTCCACAAAAAAAGAATCAACCAAAAACCAAGAAAGAGAAGATCAATTACAGCATTGGAGTAACGCTTGGCAGAAATTTGACCATGCAAGGGATTGATGTTGACCAAACCTACTTAATTCAAGGATTGAAGGACGCATTAAGTAAATCGGCCACTTTAATGACAGACAATGAAATGGAGACTACAATGACTGCCTTCCAAGAAGAGTTAATGGCAAAAATGCAGGAAAAGCAGTTGAGAGATGGAGATAAAAATAAGAAAGTGGGTGAAGATTTTCTTGCGGCTAATAAAAAGAAAGAAGGCGTTGTAACACTTCCAAGCGGTTTGCAATATAAAATAATAAAAGCTGGAAACGGACCTAAACCGAGTGCCGACCAAACTGTTAGAGTGCATTACAAAGGTACATTAATAGACGGAACGGAATTCGACAGCTCTTACAAGCGCGGCGAACCAGCAGAATTTCCTGTCGGACAAGTTATTAAAGGATGGGTTGAGGCAATTCAATTGATGCCGGTCGGCTCTAAGTGGCAATTATTCATTCCATCAGACCTTGCATACGGTCCAAATGGAGCAGGACAAATGATTGGTCCTAATTCTACTTTGATTTTTGAAGTCGAATTGCTCGGAATAAAATAATTATATTAAAAAAATTTATTCTAAATTAGGGTCAGATAGTGAAGAGTATTTTTAGTTGGATACGCCGGTTAAAACATTGGGTAGAAAATTTTGCGCAAAAGCCGGGCGCCGATTGGACGCTTTTTGGCGTCGCTTTTGCAGAATCATCCTTTTTCCCTATTCCGCCAGATGTTCTATTAATAGCATTAGGAGTGATCGCCCCCAAGAAATCTTTGCGTTACGCTCTGATTTGCTCAATTGGTTCCGTGCTTGGGGGAATGTTTGGTTATCTTATCGGTTATAAATTCTTTGAACTAATAGGTCAACAAATAATCGCTATCTATGGAGTGCAAACTCAATACGAATATGTTCAAACGTTATTTCGAGACACAGCATTTATTTCAATCGCGATAGCCGGCTTCACTCCTATTCCATATAAAGTATTCACGATTGCGGCGGGCGCTTTTGATGTTTCGTTTTCAGTTTTTGTCTATGCCTCTATTCTTAGCAGATCTGCGCGATTCTTTTTAGTGGCAAGTTTATTCTATTTTCTTGGTCCCAAAATTAAATCATTCATTGACAAATATTTCGAATCTCTTACGATTGCATTCGTTGTTTTATTAGTGCTGGGTTTTGTCATTATAAAATGGATAATTTAGTTTTTAAATCAAGCTTTAATTATTCACATTTCTAAAAATGGTGTAGAGATTAATTATGCGCAATATTTTTCTTACATCAATTATTTTATCTCTTTTTATTTCAATTTCACGCGCACAAGAAATAACCGGCGGTAAAATTCATGGCTTAATTGTTGGCGACTATTTTTATAAAACTGGAGGCGATTCTCAGCCGTTCGGAGATTCTTTATTACAATTCAGTCGGCTTGTGCCAAAAGACTTTCAGGCATTTCAAATTAGGCGACTGCATTTTTTCTACGATTATAATATTTCTGACAATTTTTTCACCCGATTTCAACTCGAAGGCAACGACAAATCTCTCGAACCCGGCGGGAGACAAGGACTTTATGTTAAAACCGCTTACGCCGAATGGAAAAATATATTCAATAAATCAAATTTATTAGTCGGGCTTATTCCAACGCCAACTTGGTCTTCTGTTGAGAGATTATGGGGCTATCGTTCAATCGAAAAGACAATTACAGATTTTAGAAATGCGGGAAGCGGAAGCGATATGGGCGTTCAACTATGCGGAATTATTCCATTTTCTATTTCCCTAAATTACTCTTTGATGATTGGCAATGGAAGTTATCAAAAACCCGAGATTAATAAGCACAAAAAATATTACGCAATGCTAAGCGGCAATCCGATTGATAAATTCTCCGTCGAAACATATTTTGACTTCGAACCTGCTATAAATAATAAAGATATAACAACATTAAAGACCTTTTTATCATATAAAGATAATTCCTGCATGATAGGCGCGGAAATATTCCAGCAAACACGCCTGAAGAAAGACACTGCAACAGGCGATAATGCAATTTTCGGAGTTGCATTATTTGCTTGGTATAAGATATCCGAACAATTTAAAATATTTGGGCGCGTTGACTATTTCGATCCAAATAGATTATCCGACTATATAGGTTTCTATGAATATTTCTTTTCGGTTGGTCTCGACTATACGCCAATAAAGAAAATTCACTTTATGCCGAACATTTGGATAAATACATACACCGACAAAAGTAGACACAACAGGAAGAAAGAAGCCGATATAGTTCCGCGCGTTACATTTTTATTTACATTCAATTAACGAGAATTATATATGAATACAGTTATCCGCACGGCAAAACCTTTTGACATTCCGACTATTGTCGAATTCAATTTAGCAATGGCTCAAGAAACAGAAGATGTCAAATTGAATATAGAACGACTTAAGCGCGGCGTAAAAGAGTTGTTCAACGACCCTTCTAAAGGCGTTTATTATGTTGCAGAAATAGATAATGAAGTTGTCGGACAACTGATGATTACGTACGAGTGGAGCGACTGGCGCAATTCTAATTTTTGGTGGATACAAAGCGTGTATGTATTGCCTGATTTCAGACGGAAAGGCGTTTTCCGAGAGCTTTATCAATATGTAGAATCATTTGCCAAACAACGCGGCGATGTATGCGGATTGCGTTTATATGTTGAAAAAGAAAATCAGCGCGCTCAGAAAACCTATGAATCGCTCGGAATGAATCTCTCCCGTTACGTAATGATGGAGAAGGAATTTATTGCTCTATAATCTTTGATTGATAAATTTTTATTGTTTCGTTAAGGTTTTTTAAAATAAGCAGGGTTTAGATTTAGAAAACATTTATTTTTCATCGTTAGATAAAAGGATCATTATGAAGCGAATTGAAATTCTCGGAATGCTCTCCGGTATATGTACAACCTCTGCATTCATTCCACAAGTGTTCACTGTGTGGAATATGATGCCAACGCCAGCGATTGCAATTTCGTTACCGATGTATATTATATTTACAATGGGGGTTCTTGGGTGGGCTATTTATGGAATTAAGGTGAAATCACAATCTATAGCAATATTTAACAGCTTAACTTTTACTCTATCAATTTCTATTCTAGTATATAAGTGTTTGTACGGATAAAATTGATTGGAGCGTTGTAGGGGCGCTTCGAAAAAGAAATTTAATATATTTTGCTTGCCTTTATCTAATTGTATTGGTAGAATTGGTTCAACAGGCAATTAAAATAATTTTTTAACGGCGGGGTATGAAAATTAATATAAAGGAAGCGGGGGATTATTTTAGAGGACTTCTTCTATTAATAGGGAAAGATAAAAGAATTACAGAGGCGGAATCAAGGTTGCTAAAGCGAATAGGAAAAGCTCTCGGATTTGAAAAAGAGTTTTGTGATAACGCAATACACGATATACTTGTTAATAACTACATCGAAGAATCGCCTCCGGTTTTTACATCAAAAGAATTAGCCGAAAAATTTATTAAAGACGCGTTATTTGTGGCGACATCTGACAATGAAATTCATTCTGCAGAAATGGAATGGATTAAAATAATTGCTAAGAAAAACGGAATTTACGTTCGGTGGGTTTTAAAGGAAATGGAATTAATACAAAAAAACATTAAATCAATTTCAAAACTCGAAGCAGAAAGTTTAACGGTATATTGATTGGCTTTTATAAAAAATTTTAATGGAAAAAAAATGAGAACCAAATTTATATTTATAATCTTATTATGCACAATCCCACTATTTTTATCGGCTTGCGTTCCGGGTGGCGGAAAATATTATAATGAACATTTGGCTGGGTTCTTCACTGGTATATGGCACGGTTGGATTGCTCCAATATCACTTATTATAAGCATTTTTAATTCTACGGTTAGAATATACGAAGTACACAACACCGGCTTCTGGTACGATTTCGGATTTTACATAGCGGTTATAAGCGGCTTTGGCGGATTATCTTTGACACGCAAGAAGTGGAAATCGGATAAGGATTAAAAAAAG
>JBBIII010000084.1:1559-10207 GCA_037446575.1 Ignavibacteriales bacterium | reverse complement strand
GGTTTAGCTGTAAATGGGTCTTCTGGCCAAAAATGTTTCGGATAACGAGAGCGCATCTGTGTTCTAATTTCCAGATAAATATTTTTCCAGAAACTTTTCAAATCTTGTGTTACTGCAAGCGGCCGGTTAGCTGGGGAAAGTAAATGAATTAATATGTTAATCTTCCCGTCAACAATTTTTGGCGTCTCTACCTGTCCAAATAACTCCTGTAGCTTTACTGCTAATATCGGTTGTCCGCTGGAATAATCCAGAAAAGCATTTGTTCCACTCGGTAATTTTATATGAGATGGAGCAAGTTTGTCAATTTTATGATTTACCGATTTAAAAATATGCGATTGTAATATTTTTAGAAGTGAAAGTGACTTTAACTGTTCTCTTTTCCAGATTCCGTTTAGAAAAGGTGACAGCCAGATTTCTAAAGTGTTCAAAAGATTTTGCTCACTTAGGTCGGGTAAATCATTTTGGTGTTGATAACTTCTCAGCCACTCGCAACGTTGTTGGAGCGAACGTGATTCTTTATCCCAAGGTAAGCAATTCAATCCCATCTGACGGATACCATCAATCAATGCAGTTACAACTTCATCGCCACTTGGAGTTATATTCTTTTCGGATAGAACTAAAGCGCCAAATCGCAAAATATTTCTTGCAATAACAGTCTCTTCGGCTGGATTCCATCTTATCTCTGCCTCTTCAATTATATTAGAAACAAAGACATCCAGTATTTCTTCTTGGGAAATTGGAGCGGCAAGAAAAATACGAACTTCCGTACCAATCCCATCTACTTCACCTATGGCAATAAATTCTTCGCGCGCCAAAAGACTTCCGACTGGCAACGATGCAGTTGTTCCACTTGTCATTAAATAACGCAATTTTTTAGGTTCACGCTTTTTAGCGATTCGATCCGGGTATGCAAGGGCAAGCAATAAACCTAAAGAATGATTTTTCTTTTCCGCTGTTTTATTTATTTTTGCAATATCCTTTAGCCGTTGAGATTGCGCAATTATCCGTTCACGAGTTGCGCTGTCTTTTTGAGATTTTCCGTACAAAGCATGAACTCGCGACTCAAGATCTATATCCTTATCCTTAATTCCGGAAAGCATGTCTCTTTCTTCAAGAATAGCCGCAACATCGCAAGCAAGAGTTCCTAATCCTAATTTCTTTCCCCGTAAAATCATATTAGATAATCGTGGATGTATAGGAAGTTCAGCCATAGCTCTGCCATGCTCGGTCAATTTTCCGGAAGCATCTACAGCTCCTAATTCCTTTAAAAGTTTTTGTGCCTGTAATAAGTGTGCTTCCGGTGGTGGATCGAGAAATTTAAGATTTGCTCCATCCGGCGTTCCCCATCGCACAAGGTTGAGCGCCAGCGATGCAAGATCAGCAACTTTTATTTCAGGTTGTGGATAATCGGGCAAAGATTCATGTTCAGATTCGGTCCATAAGCGATAGCATACACCGGGTTGCTGTCGTCCTGCTCGCCCACGTCGCTGATCGGCAACGGCTTTTGAGATAGGAATTGTAACAAGCCCGCTCATTCCTCGCCGAACATCAAACCGCGCAGTGCGCGCTAATCCCGAATCAATCACAATTCTTACTCCGTCAATAGTAAGACTTGTTTCAGCAATGCTGGTAGATAGAATTACTTTCCTCTTTCCAGAAGGGGCAGGAGTTAATGCAATTGATTGTTGTTGATATGAAGCATCGCCAAAAAGTGAATGAATCAGGACATCTTCCGGTAAATTTTTTTCCCAGAGAAGGTTTTCTATTCGTTTAATTTCTTTCTGACCGGGAAGGAAGACTAAAATATCGCCTTCTTCTTCTTGTAAAACGCGCAGAATAGTTGCGACTATTCTAACTTCCAATTGTTTCTCAGATGTAAAACGTGAATAGTGAGTGGTGATTGGATAAATTTTACCCTTGCTATCAATAATCTTTGCGTTACTTAGAATTTTTGAAATTGTAGCTCCATCGAGTGTTGCGGACATAATCAGGATGCGTAAATCTTCGCGTAAATTTTCTTGAATATCTATAGCGAATGCGAGCCCAAGGTCTGCATGAATACTTCTTTCATGGAATTCATCGAAGATGATTGCGCCAACACCCGGCAAGTCCGGTTCGTGCTGGAGCAATCGAGTAAGAATTCCTTCGGTTACAACTTCTATGCGAGTGTTTCTGCTAACAACTGATTCGCCGCGTATTCGGTAGCCGATTGTCTGACCAACTTTTTCGTCCAATTGTGCGGACATGAATTCTGCGGCACGCCTTGCGGCAAGCCGGCGCGGCTCGAGCATTATAATTTTTTTATTCTTTAATATCTCTGAATTAAGAAGTGCAATCGGAACCTGTGTTGTTTTACCAGCCCCCGGCGGCGCGGAAAGAATAATGTTTTTGGTATGCGTAAAAGAAGCAATAAGCTGAGGAAGGATTTCTTCTATCGGAAATATTTCTTTTTTAATTAGCATCATTAATAATATGCGAAAATTCTGTCAATTTAATTATAAGAGACATCTGAATGATTAGAAATAAAATTTTAAATAGTTAATAAAAATGTACAACAAAATATTTTTCAGATGTTTCTAATTATTATAACTGTAGATTTTTATGTGTGAATTGATACAATTTTTTTGAGGCGATCTTGATACTTAACTATCAATATTGTAATATTCTTTTACAGTAAAACCAAAATCAATTAACGTTCATATTCCGCAACTTTTGTAACAAGCGAAAGGAGTATGCACAATGAAAGCTGGAATATTCTTTACAGGCTCTGGTCCAATTCTTATTCTCACTTCTTACGATTTACTTACAAGTTCGAACCTTATTCAGAAGTTAAGATCAAAGGGGATAAAAAAGTTCATCGCCTATGAAATTCCAATAGAACTTGTAAAAGAAAAATACGGCGCGCACTATGATGCGACAATGAGCGATTTAAAACAAGAAGACGATCTTCGTGTTTTGGATTACGATGGGCATCATATCTTTTTAGAATTCTCTTTGAAAGAACTTGGACAGCCCGTATTTTATGAGCCGTAGAAAACGGATCTCAAAAAAGCTAATTGTCTTCGATTTTCTTTAGAGTTGTTTTCAACTTTTCTGCAGAAATTCGGAAGCCATTTATTTCTTTTTTGCTTAATGGAAGAGTGAGTATTTCTTCAATTCCATTTGCACCGACTACACAAGGCAAGCTCAGACAAATGTCCTTTACTCCATATTGGCCAGTCATTAATGTAGAGACGGAGAGAACGGAGCGATAATTTCCGAGTATCGCTTCTACGATTGAAAGCAATCCGAGTCCGATAGCATAATATGTCGCCCCTTTCCGTTTGATGATTTCATAAGCTGCATCTCGAACGCTTATAAAAATCTTGTTCATTTCTTCTTGATCGTAATTTTTATTTTTAAGCGGAGCGAATTCCTGTAACCGCACACCGCCAATATTTGCCATACTCCATAATGGAATTTCGCTGTCGCCATGCTCACCTATTATATAAGCGTGTACGCTTCGCGGGTCAACTTCATAATATTGACCGAGAAGAAAGCGGAAGCGGGATGTATCGAGAATTGTTCCTGAACCAAAAAGCTTCGCCGGGGGAAGATTGGTTTCTTTAAGCGATATGTATGTTAGTATATCTACCGGATTGGTTGTAACAAGTATTATTCCGGCTGGATTATTTTTTACGATTTGCGGAATTATGGAGCGAAAAATTGCCGCATTCCTCGAAAGTAAATCTAACCGTGATTCGCCCGGTTTTTGCGAAGCGCCGGCAGTAACTATAACTACTTTTGAACCAGCCAAATTAGAGTAATCGCCGGCAATAATTTTCATCGGTTTGGTAAATGATAAACCATGATTTAAGTCCATCATTTCGCCGATAGCTTTCTCTGCGTTTGCATCAACTAAAACTAATTCAGATGCAATACCTCTTTGCATTAACGCGTATGCAAAAGAGGAACCGACAAGACCGGTTCCAACTAAGCCTACTTTACGGGATTGTTCGCTTCCTGATTTCAAATTATATCCTTACTTATTGTATATCAAAACATGAAAATTTGTAAAGTAGTTCCGAAAAGCATTCTATTATATATAATTGCTTCGAGAGCGAATTCTTGCTACATTTTACACGGTTGTAGATAATTGACCAAGCCGCCTGCAGGTTCATTTTTGGATTTGCCGCGTGGCTTTCTTTATTTTTATCAAAACTGGCGGGAACAGCATTTGAATGTTTTTCGTCAGATTAGAATTGAGAATAATAGAGTTTAATAAATAAGAGGAGAAATAAGTGGATATAAAAACTATCAATGAAATGATACAGCGCGAAAGCGCATTTGTTGAATCTTTGACTTCCGAAGTTAGCAAAATAATCATCGGGCAAAAACAAATGGTTGATCGTTTGCTTATCGGGTTGTTATGCAATGGTCATATTCTGTTAGAAGGCGTGCCTGGTCTTGCAAAGACGCTTGCAATTAAAACCTTAGCATCGGCAATAAATGCCAAATTTCAGCGTATTCAATTTACACCTGATTTGCTTCCAGCAGATCTTGTAGGGACAATGATTTACAATCAGAAAGACGGAAAATTTTTTACACGCAAAGGGCCTCTTTTTTCTAATTTTATTCTTGCCGATGAAATTAACCGCGCTCCGGCAAAAGTGCAAAGCGCATTGTTAGAAGCCATGCAAGAACGACAGGTTACAATTGGCGAAGAGACCTTTAAGCTTGAAGAACCTTTCCTTGTGCTTGCAACTCAGAATCCGATTGAGCAGGAAGGAACCTATCCTCTTCCCGAAGCACAAGTTGATAGGTTTATGCTTAAGATAAAAATTGGATATCCATCGCGCGATGAGGAAATGGCAATTATGCGTCAAAACGTTTTGGGAAACAATAAGACTGTTAAAGCTGTAGTCTCTCCAAAAGAAATTATTTCTGCCCGCGAAGTTGTTAAACAAGTATATATGGATGAAAAAATTGAGAGGTATATTTTAGATATAGTCTTTGCTACACGCGAGCCAAAAAATTTCAAATTAGAAAAACTTTCACCGCTTATTAGTTACGGGGCGTCGCCGCGAGCTTCGATTAATTTAGCTCTTACATCTAAAGCACATGCATTTATAAAAAGACGTGGTTATGTAATTCCTGAGGATGTACGCGCAATGTGTCCGGATGTGATGCGTCATCGTATTGCTGTAACTTATGAAGCGGAAGCAGAAGAAATTACATCGGAGCAGATTGTAACTGAAATTTTAAATCATGTAGAAGTGCCATAATTGATATTCGATTTGTTGATTAGCGATTTAGTGATTGGATGATTAGAGTAATTCAATTGAAGGTTGGTTTATTATTCACTGATAACTGACAACTGAACACTGAAAACTAACAGTATATGGAAACGAGAGAACTTCTAAAAAAAGTTAGACAGTTGGAGATACGCACAAGAGGACTTGTCAATCAGGTTTTCTCCGGTGAATACCATTCCGTCTTTAAGGGACGAGGAATGGAGTTTTCTGAAGTTCGCGAATATCAATACGGCGATGACATGCGAATGATTGATTGGAATGTAACCGCTCGCCTTAATCATCCTTTTGTAAAAATCTTTGAAGAAGAACGCGAATTAACTGTAATGCTTATTGTTGATATGAGCGGTTCGCAATTTTTCGGCTCGCAATCTTCGCTTAAGCGCGATGTTGCATTAGAACTAAGCGCAATACTCGCCTTTTCCGCAATGAAAAATAACGACAAAGTCGGTTTAATAATGTTCACAGATCGAATAGAAAAATTTGTGCCGCCTCGAAAGGGGCAAGGTCATGTTCTTCGCATTGTTAGAGACTTACTTTCGTTTGAACCGTTACGTCCGGCAACAAGTATAAAAGTTGCGCTTGAATATTTAAATCATGTTCAGAAGAAAAGAGCAATCGTTTTTGTAATTTCAGATTTTATTGATAGCGGTTACGAAGCTGCACTCCGAATTGCAGGCAAGCGTCATGATTTGATTGGTGTTGTTTTAAAAGATCCGCGTGAAAGAGAATTGCCTAATGTCGGGTTAATTCATTTGCGCGATGCTGAATCCGGCGTTACCAGACTAATTGATACATCTGATCGGAATATTCGTTTCTTATATAACCAACTCGGAACAAGAATGGAAGAAGCAAGAAAATCTCTTTTCATAAAATCGCGATTGGATGATGTCGAAGTGCGCCTCGATCAGTCATATCTTAAACCACTTATTGATTTCTTCCGGTTGAGAGAGAGAAGATGGTGAGGAATTTTTTGTTAGTCGTTATTAGTATGTAGTTAATCGAAAATATTGGTGAAATAGTGGCAAAGTCAAATTTTGAAAAATTAGAAGTTTATCAACTTGCAGAACAATTAGCAGACGAAATTTGGAAAATGGTTGAAAAATGGAATGGTCGCTAAAAAATGGCAATGGGCATACAATTGATACATTTTGCAGATAGTGTTGGTGCGAATATCGCTGAAGGAGTTGGGCGAGGAACAACTCTTGACAACAAACGATTCGTAAAAAATGCACGAGGATCGCTTTATGAAACTATGCATTGGTTACGGCGATGCTGTCAGCGCTCATTAATTACTAATGAGCAGATTGAAGCCATCAAACCTATTGTGGATAAACTTGCACCTAAATTAAACGCTTATTTAAAATCAATCGGTGTGTTGCATGAACGCGCAACAAACAAATAACAACAAACAACTTGCTCTTTGATGAAAACATATTCATTCATATTGCTCATTTTGCTATCAAGTACGTCTAATGCACAAGACATTCGTCTTTCTGCAAAGACGGAGGTATCCGATTTTCGTATTGGAAGCTGGATTGATGTTAAGGTTCAAGGAACATTGAATTCATCAGTCGAATCAATTGTCCCAGTAGTAAAAGATAGTATTGGTCCTTTCGAAGTATTAAAAGTAGAGCGAAATGGAACAGAACCGGAATGGTTGATTAGATTAACAACAATAGATTCCGGAAAAGTTTTTCTTCCGCCGATTGAATTTGGATATAAAATGAAAGGAGATACAAATCTCCATAAAGCATATACGAATTCGCTTTTACTTAATGTAGCCGGAATAACAATTGATCCGAAAGGAGAAATTAGAGATATAAAACCGCCTATGAGTGCTCCATGGCTTTTTGAAGATATTTTGCCTTACATAATTGTCTTATTCATTGTCGGAATTCTTGCGGGCGCATACTATTATTATAAACGTAAAAAGAAAAAACAATTCGATTTACTGGCTAATGTAAAAGTTGTTATTCCTCCGCACCGCGAAGCGCTTACAGCTTTGCGAATTTTAGAAGAGAAAAAATTGTGGCAGCAGGGATTTATAAAACAGTATTATTCAGAGGTAACAGAAATTATAAGAAGATTTTTTGAAAGGCGATGGAGCGTTATTGCACTCGAATTGACAACATACGAAATTTTACTTCAGATGAAACATATCCCCGAAGCCCTCACTGTATGGAAGGAAATGGAAAGATTCTTCCTGACAGCCGATTTAGTTAAGTTTGCAAAATACGAACCGTCTCCGGTGGAACATGAGGAAGAGATGCAAATTGCATATTCAATTGTCAGAGCAATGACACCTAAAACACCGGTTGTATTAGAACCACAGTCGCAGGAGGTTTCAGAAAATGTTCGGTGATAGGTTTGCAAACCCGGAATTCTTATGGCTGCTTTTGATTCTTCCTGCAATCGGATATTATCTCTGGCGGCGCCGGAAAAAAATGAACGTTATACTGCAATTTTCTTCTCTAAATGTATTTCGTAAAATACCTTTAACACTTCGCGAAAGATTTCGTCATCTTACTGTTGTATTGCGCGTTTTAGCGATTGCATTTTTAATTATTGCAATGGCGCGTCCCCAATCAGTGTCTGATAAACAAAATATTTCAACAGAAGGAATTGATATTGTATTGGAATTGGACATATCTGGAAGCATGCTTGCAGAAGATTTTAATCCGAACCGAATTGAGGCGGCAAAGCAAGTTGCGTTAGAATTTATTGATGGAAGATCGAATGATCGTATAGGTCTTGTTGTGTTTTCTGGCGAAAGTTTTACTCAATGCCCTCTTACAACTGATTATACGGTTTTGAAAAATCTTTTACGTGAAGTTAAACATGGAATGATTGTCGATGGTACCGCAATAGGGCTTGCGATTGCAAATGGCGTTAATCGTCTAAAAGACAGCAAAGCTAAGAGCAAAGTAATGATTCTGCTTACCGATGGAGTAAATAACAGAGGCGAGATTGATCCGATAACCGCCGCTCGAATGGCTTCTACTTATGGAATTCGAATTTACACAGTTGGAGTTGGCGCACGTGGCGAAGCGCCGTATCCGGTGCAAACGCCATTTGGAATTCGCCGTCAAATGGTACCAGTCGATATTGATGATAAAGCACTAACACAAGTTGCAGAAATGACCGGCGGTAAATATTTTCGCGCAACAGATAACCGAAAATTAAAAGCGATTTATAAAGAAATTGATCAACTGGAAAAAACAAAAATCGAAGTAACGGCTTATAAAAGATATTCAGAGCTATACAATAATTGGCTTTTAGCAGGATTATTAGCAGTATTACTCGAAGTCGGATTAGCAAGTACGGTGTTAAGGAAAAATCCATAGTAGTTATTAG
>JBBIII010000084.1:0-1459 GCA_037446575.1 Ignavibacteriales bacterium | reverse complement strand
TTCCTCTGCTTGGAGCAGGATTTGTATTTATAAATTTATGGCAGAAGAAATTGCTCGGTCGTTTCGTTGGAAGTGCGCTGTTACAGCAACTTGCGCCGGATGCAAGCATTAGCAAAAAAATTTTAAAACAAGCGATTGTTCTTTTAGCTGTGGCATTTCTTATTCTAACAATTGCAAATCCGCAGGTAGGAACTCGTTTAGAAGAAATAAAGCGCGAAGGTATCGATCTCTTTGTGGTTTTAGATGTTTCATTAAGTATGAAAGCTGAAGATATCAGACCAAATAGATTGGAAAAAGCAAAACGAGATGTCTCTGAACTGCTTCGCCGACTTTCGGGAGATCGGGTGGGCATGATAGTATTTGCAGGCGATGCATTTGTACAATTCCCATTGACTGCAGATTATGCGGCGGCAGATTTATTTCTAACTGCTATTGATGTAGATGCGGTGCCTATACCCGGCTCAATAATTGGCAGCGCAATTGAAATGGCGTTAAAATCATTTTCTAAAGACATGCCGACACAAAAAGCGATAGTACTGGTTTCTGACGGCGAAAATACAGAGGGCGATGTACTGGGTGCAGTTGAAGAAGCTAAAAAGGCGGGCGTGAGAATTTATACCGTTGGAATGGGCACGATGGAAGGCGGTCCGATTCCTATTTATAATAAAATCGGCGATAGAGTTGATTACAAGCGAGATCAATCCGGCAGTATTGTTCTAACTAAGCTTGATGAAACTATACTCCAACAAATTGCTTCCTCAACAGGCGGGACATATTATAGAGCTACGAGCGGCGGAAATGAAATAAGCAATATTTTTAAGGAACTCGCTTCTTTGGAAAAAGTGGAGTTCGGAACAAAGCAAATAACCGGTTTTGAAACTCGTTATCAATATCCATTAGCTTTTGCTTTGTTATTTTTGATTATAGAAGTATTGTTATCAGAACGACGCGGTAAGTTTTTTGCTTGGATAAAGAAATTTATTCCCGGTGCAACTGTAATTATTCTATCATTTTTATTATCGACTGTTACTTTGGCTCAAACAGTTCGTACGCATATTAAAGATGGAAACAGAGCTTTCGATAAAAAAAGTTATTCAGATGCAGAGGTTGAATATAAAAAAGCGCTTCAAAAGAATCCTAAATCAAAAGAAGCTCAGTTCAACTTAGGTAATTCATATTATAAACAACAGCGTTACGATGAAGCGATGCGCGAGCATAGTAACTCTGGTGTTGCAATGAAAACGCCGGAAGAACGTGCCTCTACTTATTATAACTTAGGAAATTCATTGTATCGCACTAATAAATTTCAAGAAGCTGTTGAAGCATACAAGCAAACTCTTCGTTTGAATCCTGAAGACGATGATGCAAGATACAACTTACAAATGGCTCGTGAAATGTTAAAACAGCAACAACAAGAAAAGCAACAAAATAAAGATCAGAAGCAAGATCAGAAACAAGA
>JBBIII010000083.1:0-10212 GCA_037446575.1 Ignavibacteriales bacterium | reverse complement strand
TCTATATAATACGCTTAAAACGCATGTTATATAGATTATTAATAAAAAATTTCTATTTCTTTTCATCCCGCATATCTATTTAACAATTTTACTTTTTATTGTCAAATTATAATTACTCAGTAAATAAAAAGAACAAATACACGGCTACCGGAAGGGCAGACATGATAACGCTAATGAAAGAAGATTTTCACCGATTCTAATTCAGGAGTAAATTATCAATAACATTAACAGGTCAAAAATATTTTGTAAAATAGACCA
Organism: Ignavibacteriales bacterium; assembly: GCA_037446575.1. Classification (GTDB taxonomy): domain Bacteria; phylum Bacteroidota; class Ignavibacteria; order UBA10030; family UBA10030; genus JBBIII01. Next base: position 9,954 of record JBBIII010000083.1, on the reverse strand, counting down.
ATACCATAAAAATATCTGATGAATTGATTGAATTATTATATGATATAAAAATGAAGCACGGAGTAAAAAACAAGATTAAGTTATTTACTTTTGCCGTCATTGCCTATAGTGACAGCCGACACTTGATTTATTTTCCCAAGCTGAAATAGTAACAATAATTGCGGCACGCACGGCGTTGCGCAATCCGATTATTCCATCAGTCAAGCGGACGGTTCGATAGAATCGTTCAATTTCTGATTCAAGGTGTCGGAGTTCTCGCATAGCGCGTTGTAATCTCTCAGTACTCCTAATAAGACCAGTATAATTCCACATGATATTTTTTATCACGCTCATATCTTGACTAATTAAAGCCGAGTCAGGCATTTCTGTTCCAGTTTCTTGCCATTGGGGAATATCGTTCGAATTTGGAATAGGATGTTCATTAGTTGTATAAATAATATTTTGAGCCGCTCTATGCCCCCAAACCACTCCTTCTAATAATGATGTACTGGCAAGTCGATTAGCGCCGTGAACGCCTGTGCAGGCAACTTCGCCAACAGCATATAGATGATTCAAAGTCGTTCTTCCCCATAAATCTGACCAGACACCACCGCAGAAATAATGTGCCGCAGGGACTACAGGAATTAATTCTTTAGTTATATCAACTCCAGCTTGAAGGCATTTTTTATAAATTGAGGGGAAGCGCTTTTTAATTTCACTGCTTTCGATATATGAAGCGGCATCTAAATAAACATGCGTTGCGCCTGTTGATAACATTTCTTGATGAATGCTTCTTGCAACAACATCGCGAGGGGCAAGGTCTTTCCATTCTGGTTCGTACTTTTGCATAAATGGCTCGCCGGTTTCGTTCACAAGTTTGGCGCCTGCGCCACGTATTGCTTCTGTAATTAGAAAACAAGGAGCGTTTAATTGGTAAAATGCAGTAGGATGAAATTGAACAAACTCGCAATTTAGCACGCGTGCGCCAGCTCGGTAAGCCATTGTTAATCCATCCCCTCGAGCTCCTGCCGGATTGGTGGTGCGAAGAAATATTTGACCTAATCCTCCAGTGGCAAGAATTGTTGTGCGTGCCAGCACACGCTGAACCTGACCTGTAGCTTGATCGAGCAAGTAAGCTCCAACACAAGAAAGTGGATCATAAACCGCAAGCCGTTTTAAAGAGTGGTGAGCAGGCGTTAGCAAATCAACAGCTGTTTTACCTGTTAAAAGAGTAATATTTGATTTTGATTTTAAAGCTCGAATTAAATGTTGTTCTATCAAACTTCCTGTTGAATCAGCGCCATGCAATATTCTTGCAACAGAGTGTCCGCCCTCCAAAGCAAAAGAAAGACTACCATCAGAATTTTTATCGAATGGTATTTTTAATTTTTCCAGAAGTATATTGCGAACAAGTTGAGGACCTTCATGGGCAATTAATTCAACAGCTTGCGGATTGCAATATCCGGCGCCTGCATGCAAAATATCCTGCATAAGTAGCTCGGGATTATCCTCGGGACTTTCGTAGATAATTCCACCTTGAGCATAATATGTGCTAGATTCTTCTGGAGTTGATGAACGCGTTGCAACAATAACATTAAGTCCAGCGTCTGCTAATTGCAATGCCGCTATACTGCCTGCAACTCCACATCCGATTACCAGTACGTCACATTCGCGTAATTCTTGCATAACTTTTAATCTGTAGGTTTTGGAATTATTTGAAGCATACGTTCAACCGCCTTATATGCTCTAATGCGAATTTCCTCCGGCACTTCCACTACATAACGATTCTGTCTGAGAGCTTCAAGAGTGTCTTCTAAAGTAATTTCATTCATATGTGGACACCTGTAACTGCACATTCTAAGCATATTTTTTTCCGGATTTGCCGCCATTATATTATCCCCCATAGAACACTCGGTTAATAAAAGATAGCGGGGCGAATTTGTTGCTTGAACATGTTTTATCATTTGTGTTGTACTGCCCGAATAATCCGATGCCGCTACGACTTCCGGACTGCATTCGGGATGAGCAAGAATTAGAACATCAGAAAATTGCTTGCGGACATTATTTATATCATCAACAGTGAATTTTTCATGCACTTCACATCGGGCTTTCCAACCAACCATTGTTCGCGGCGGTAAGGATTCGATTGCTGTATTTTTGTCATCCATATTTGGAAAAATTATCGCTCTGCCTGTTTCTATTGCAGTGTTGCGAGCTAAATATTCATCCGGAAGAAAAATGATTGGTTCATCCTTGAAAGAGTTCACTACCGCTACAGCATTGCTCGATGTGCAACAAATGTCTGTTTCGGCTTTGACTTCTGCATTTGTGTTTACATAAGTAACAACAGGAACGTTAGGATATTTATTTTTGAGTTTGCGAACATCATCAGCAGTGATTCCGTCAGCAAGAGAACAGCCGGCTTTTTTTGCTGGAATAAGAACCGTTTTTTCGGGAGATAGAATTTTTGCAGTCTCAGCCATAAAGCGCACACCGCAGAAAACAATCAGGTCTTTATCAGTTTTTGCGGCTATGCGGCTTAGTTCAAGTGAATCTCCTACGAAATCAGGAATAGAGTGAAACAAAGCCGGTTCCATGTAATTATGCCCGAGTATTACTGCATTGCGTTCTTTTTTAAGTTTATTGATTTCAAAAGCTAATTCGGCTTTTATACGTAATTCAACATCTGGCACTACATCATGCAGTTTATTTTTCAAATCATTATATATTTCTTCAACAGACACTAAATCATCCTTTTGGTATCTTAAACTTATAATTATTCCTAATTTATAGCAATTAGTATCGTCATTCCCACCGTTTTTACCAACATGAAGTGTTGCTTAGGAAAAAAAGGCATAGGCATAAGCGGGATTCTATCCTTGCATATTAGGATTTCAGAGCATCTACAACATGAAATGGAAATAAGAAATACACTAAGTAATTACTTTTTTAAAAGATACTCGTCCGATATAATAACGTATTTGCTTGTTGCCGATTCGAACTGATAACAAATATAAATAATGTATATACTTATTTTTTTAGCCGTTCGTTAAAGAATCCCTTTTAGAAATATGTCGATTACTTAAAAGGATGCTACAGCGTTGTTAACGCTTTTATGCAAGCCAAAAACCTTCAATAATTTTGTCATTTCTAAAAGGTTTTCAATTTTTTTGGAAGCGCGAGCTAATTTTAAATCGCCGCCGGATTTACGCAATGTTGTTAAAATTCCAATAAGCATGCCAAGCCCGGAGCTATTTATGAAGCGGACACTCTTCAGGTCGATTACTATGTTTTTTTTATTTTCACCGATAAGTTTATGGATATGGTCGTTCAAAGCAGAAACGTCTGGGCCGCCTATAACGTTACCCTCTAATTCTATAATCGTAACGCCTTTTATATCTTTAGCTTTTAACTTCATAAAATTGCCCCTTCACTTAAGATGAGTACTAGGCTGATTTTTTCGGGTTCTTTCGTAAAGACCAATCAAGCACAAAAGCGCTTGCCACATAAATAGAAGAGTAAGTTCCGGTAATTATTCCGAACGCCAATGTGAAAGCAAAACCGCGTATAACTTCTCCGCCGAAAATTAACAATACGATCAATACAATTAAAATAGTGCCAGAAGTAATAATTGTGCGGCTTAACGTATCATTTAAACTTTTATTTATGATTTCTGAAAATGTCAAACTTCGATAGATTTTATTGTTTTCTCGAATTCGGTCGAAGATGACAACAGTGTCGTTCACAGATACTCCGATGAGCGTTAAAAATGCGGCAATAATTTCTTGAGAGATATCAAGATTAAGTCCGGGTATTACACCATTTAGAATTGAGATTAAACCTAAAGTTATTAAAACATCATGTATCAAAGCAAATATGGCGCCCAAACCATAAGCGAATTTAAATCTGATAGCTATATATGCTAAAATTGCGAGCATTGCCCAAATAATAGCATAAAAAGCGCCACGCCTTAATTCTTTTCCTATTTTTGGGCCGATTTTATCTTCCTTTAATATCTCAAATTTCTTATTTGAGAATGCTTCTGAAATTGCACTTTTAATTTTATCAGCTATGCCGCTCCCTTCGGCTTGTTCTGTAGTGCGAATTAAAATATTATTATCGGCGCCGTAAGATTTAATTTCACTTTTTCCTAATCCTACTTTTGTAAGCGCATTACGTATTTCGCTTATTTCAACTTTCTGTTGAAATCCAAACACTAATTCTGTGCCGCCTTGAAAATCTATTCCGTAAGTAAGTCCTTTAAAAACAACCGACATTATGCCAATAAAAATAATTGTTCCCGAAAACATATAGAAAAATTTTCTTTTACTTATAAATTCTATATTGGTCTTTTTGAATAATCGCATCGAAATTCTTTCTCCTTATTAATTTCCTTTATTCTTCAAACTGGTAAACAGCTTGTTTATCCAAAGTTCGGATTAAAACCTTTCTCCGTCATAATATTAAAGATCATGTGTGTGATAACAATTGCGCTGAATAAACTTGCGGCAATACCAATCATTAATGTTAATGCGAAACCTTGCACTGGCCCGGTTCCAAATTGATATAATACTATGCCAGTGAGAAATGTTGTAATGTTGGAATCAAAAATTGCAGTAAACGCTTTCGAGTATCCTGCATCTATAGCCGCACGCAATGTTTTTCCACCTGCTAATTCTTCTCGAATTCGCTCATTTATCAGAACGTTGGCATCTACAGCCATTCCTATTGTAAGCACAATTCCGGCTATGCCGGGTAAAGTAAGCGTAGCATGGAACCCAGCCATAACGCCAAGAATAAATAAAATGTTGAATAGCAACGCAAAATCAGCTACAGAACCTGCGCTGTTATAATAAATAACCATAAACAGTATCGTAAATATTACCGCAATGATAGTAGAATTAAATCCCGCTCGTATGGAATCCTCTCCTAATGATGGTCCTACCGAGCGTTGTTCAATTATTGAAACAGGGGCGGGTAATGCGCCCGCTTTAAGAACTATTTCTAATAATCGAGCTTCTTGCGGTGAGTCCATGCCGGTGATGCGAGAACGCCCGCCGGTTATTTTTGCTTGAACTACAGGCGCCGAAAAAACACCTTTGTCAAGAATAATCGCAATTCGTTTATTAAGGTTGGCGCCAGTTATGCGCGCCCATTCACGCGCCCCCTCGCTGTTCATTTCCATGTTAACTATAGGACGATTATCATCTGGGTCAATGCTTGCCATCGCATCCGTAACAACTCCCCCGGTAAGTTCTGCTGATTTACGAACAGGGTATAAAATGTAATACTTTTCGCCAGTTCCAAATTGCTGTGGTTTTGCATGCCATAAAAATTCAAAATCAGGTGGAATTAGCTTCTTAACTTCCGGTCGTTCAAGCAACCTAACTACGCGTTCTTTATCCTTTTCAATTACATATCCCTCTCCACTGCCGCGTTGATCGGGTTTAACATATAAAAAGAATGGATGTTCGCGAGCAAATTGGGCTTCTTTAGTTGTGTCAGTATCAGCCACTGTCGCACCGCCGGTTAACTCAGATAGAGCATCCTTTGGTTTTTCTGCAACCTTCTTTTCTCCTTTTGTTTTAATTGATGCAGAAATAGTCGTATCGGTTTCTAATTTTCCAGTCAGAAATTTATCGATTGTTTCCATTACCTTGTATGAAATCTGCGGGTCTTTTAATAATCTGAACTCCAATTTTGCTGTGCCTCGCAACAGATTGCGCACCTCATTTTCATCCTTTACGCCGGGAAGCTCTACAATAATTCGGCGGCCGCCTTGTTTCTGTATAGTAGGCTCAGAAACGCCATATTGGTTGACGCGGTTGTTCACAATTTCAATAGCGCGGTCAACCGCTTTTTCCGATTCATCTTCTAACATGCTTATTATTTTATCATCATCATCGCGGATACTTCCGTAATAGCGACTTAAACGAATGCCACGATCCTGAAATTTTTTAGTAAATGTTGGAATTACTGAAATCTCAGAAACAGAAGTTTCGGTTCGCACTTCTTTAATAATATTATTGAAATTGTCGTCTTTATTCTTGGCGATATCTTCTAAAAGTTGAATTAAATCAACCTCTAAAACTACACGCATGCCGCCTTGTAAATCTAATCCTAACTTCATCCGCCTTAACTTTGCTTCAAGGATAGCGTCGTGATTCTTTTCAAGGTAATCAAGGCTGTCTTGCCCGGTCAGTTGACTTAATTCCTTTCTAAAGCTGTAATCCTGCAAAGTGGGCCAAAGAAAATAGATTGAAAGCGCAATAAAGCAAACTGTAATAACAATTCTTGTAAGCTGATTTCTCACAAATCTTCTCCAAAATTAATCATTGGTGATAATTTAAGAAAGCAAAGCGCGATGGAATGCCTTTCGCGCTTTCTTTGTGTAACTTAATAAAAAATTTTTGTTAAAAAATATAATCTGATATGCTAAGAAAGTCAATAAGAAAGTAAGATCCCTTATACAGAGACAATCAAATGTGTGGAAACATTAATTTAAAACATAAAAATCGATAGCACAAAATAAAGGCATGAATATCGACTTAAAAAACTCTTTTTACTGTTTTCTCTTTCTAAATTTGCCTTAATGACGTAAATCTATAGTAGCGCTATCTACCTTTTCTTATATTTCTTACGTCGTCCAATAATTTTAAAACAAATTATCAGATTTAATGGAATTGATGCCGATAATGCCGCTTAAAGCTGTGTATTGCTAAAGTAAATATTTTTGTAAGTGCGACAGCTCGATGCTGGATTCTGGATACACTTATCGCTATTTTATCACGCATTTTCTTTAGGAATAATATTCATGCATACAGAATCTAAACGAATGATAAAATTTGCAATTGTAGGTGCGCTTGGATTTTTTGTTGACGCCGGTTCGCTATATATCTTTACACGGTACATAGGTTTGACATTGTTGATAGGGCAAGCGTTTTCTTTTTCTGTTGCCGTTGTGCATAATTTTATTTGGAATAGAATTTGGACATTTCCGGAAAGTCGCGAGCAATCTCCCCATAAGCAAATGGCACAATTTTACCTTACAAACCTTGCAGGGCTGATAATTAGAAGCGGCATAATCGCTTTTGTTGAACCGATATTTACTCAATTATCATTAGCTTATCCTATAGTAAATATTCCACCAAAATTTATTTCAGACTACGCCTCTCTCAGTATTGCCGTACTTATTGTTATGATCTGGAATTATACTGTCAGCCGTTATTGGACTTTTAGAGATGTTAAATAACTCAAAACTACTTAAATGCTTTTTACTTTTGCAATTACTAATCCCCTCTATTATTGAAACGGAATAAGAGATTCGACTAGATTGCTTCTCCCGATTTCATCGGGATCGCAATGACTGGAAAATTTTATTTTTCAGAAGTCTATATTACAAAAAACTTTTTCTATGAAATAAAATTCTGCACCTTTTTCTTTAATTTTACGTAGTTTCCTATGTCCATCAATTAATTTTTAGGAGGAATTATGAAGCGATATATTTTAATAGTTGTAATAAGTATTTTTGTATTTTTACCACTTCTTTCTCAATCCACAATTATACCGTATCATCAACGCAACGATTTCTTAATTGCTTCGCCCGGAGCGTTGAAGTTTGGATTATACGGTTATGATAATCCGGCGTTGCTTGCTTATGTACGTCAGCCGGATATTCTGATTAGGTGGTCGGATAAAACGGCTCATTGGAGCGAGTTTAAACGGTGGGGATTGTTTATGGGCTTGCCTCATCTTGGCTTCGGAACAATACATGAACAATCGCCACTGGGGCATTGTGCTGAATACTCGCTTTCATTTGCGGGCGGCGATAGAACATTTAGCTCGGGGTTCGCATACAATTGGACAAGAGCAACAACAGCGTCGCTAGATAAATCAAGTCTACTCACCTTTGGCACATTAGCTCGCCCTAATGATTTTATCTCTGTGGGAACACAATATGTCCATGCAATAAACACAAAAGGATGGGAAGTAATAGCAGATGTTGCTTTTCGTCCGTTTGGCAACGAGAAAATTACTTTTTTTACAGAGTATGTTTTTCATCGAACACCTCAGCTTAGGAAGGATATGTGGAGCGCGGGCGTGGTTGCAGAAGCTTTACCCGGCATTCGAGTTTCAGGAAGATATTTCGACACAAAAACTTTTAGCGTGGGATTTGAGTTTAGTCTTGGAAGAATTGGAATTGAATCACAATCACATTATAATAATTCCGGCGCATATTCATATAATATGTATGGAATTCGATTCGGCGCTTACGATAGAAATGTGTTAAATAAAATATTCCCGGAATCGCCAAAATTTATAGAAACAGATTTGAATGGTCCTATAGGATACCAGCGATTTCAATTACTCGATAACACTAAAACACTAACTAGTTTGCTTGATTTGATTGACGGCGCAAAGAACGATCCGTCAATTTCTGGTATTGCTATAAACACATCTGGAATGGAGACAGACAGAGAAAAATTATGGGAACTGCGAGAGAAGTTAAAAGAATTCAAATCAACCGGGAAAAAAGTTTTTATTTTCGTTGATAGAGTTGATATTGATGGATACCATTTTGTATCTGTTGCAGATAAAATTGTTATGGATCCATTTGGAACGATTGCACTGCAGGGATATGTAATGGGGCGGACATTTTTGAAAGGAGCTTTTGAAAAAATTGGCGTCGGTTACGATGAGTGGAGATTTTTCAAATATAAATCAGCTAATGAATCATTCTCACGTGATAAAATGTCGGATGCCGACCGGGAACAACGCCAAAAAATTGTAGATGGTTGGCACAATATTGCAATGAGCGATATTTGTGCGGCACGCGGCTTTTCAACCGCTCAATTTAATAAACTTGTTGAAGATGAAGTTGTTTTCTTGCCTGAGCAGGCAAAAGCATTGGGCTTGGTAGATAGTATTGGTAGATGGGAAAAAGTTAAAGAAATGGTTAAGTCGGAAACAAACAAAAAAGATGGATTTAAACATATATTGATGTTGGCAAAAAACAATGAACCCTACGACGCACAATGGAGCGAGCCGCCAAAGATAGCGATAATTTATGCGCTCGGCGTATGCGCTATGGATGAAGGAATTACTGCGCGTAGACTTGTAAAAGATTTACAGGCGGCGATTGATGATACACGCATAAAAGCAATAGTACTTCGCGTAGATTCTCCGGGCGGAGATGCGTTGGCTTCGGATTATATTGCCGAGGTTATAAGAAAATCCAAAGGCAAAAAACCGATAATCGTTTCACAAGGATTTGTTGCGGCATCAGGCGGATATTGGCTTTCAATGTTTGCCGATACAATTGTTGCCGCCCCCGGAACAATTACCGGCTCCATAGGCGTAATTGGCGGCTGGATGTATAACAAAGGATTGAAGGAATCGCTTGGCTTGTCAACAGATTTGGTAAAATCTAGTTCGCATGCCGATCTTGGTTTTGGATTTCGATTTCCATTTATTGGCTTAGGAATTCCCGATAGAAATTTAGATGAAAAAGAACGCACCAGAATGGAAACTTTAATAAAATCATTGTATAAGGAGTTTGTGGAAAAAGTATCTTTGGGTCGCAGAAAAAATTTTGATGAAATTGACGCTATCGGTCAGGGACGCGTATGGACTGGTTCCGATGGAAAGTCAAACGGGCTTGTTGACGTTCTTGGCGGATTAGAAACTGCAATAGACATTGCTAAAGAACGAGCACGAATACCGAAAGAGCAAGAAGTTACGCTGGTTGAAATGCCGAAGAAAGGATTGTTCGATTTCGGTAAGCTAACCCCTAAGCTGTTTGGAATTGAAACTCAGATTACCAAAGATCCGACTATTGAGCAATTGAAATTCCGATTACAACATAATGGAAAACCGCTACCAATGCTTCCTTTGGAAGATTTAGATTTGGTAAAGATGGAGTAAGTTGTAGAGTCATCCGCAGGAATGACAAGTTAGATGTCTGACACTTCCTTA
>JBBIII010000082.1:0-10225 GCA_037446575.1 Ignavibacteriales bacterium | reverse complement strand
AAAAGGTGATAAAATGAAAAATTCATCAACAACATCGGGACCTAAAAAAGTAACGACAAAAGTTATAGCGTCAATGAAAAAAGAGGGAGCCCGAATCGCTTGCCTTACTGCGTATGATTATATAACCGCTCGATTGCTTGATCAAGCTGGCATTGACTTAATTCTTGTTGGAGATTCTCTCGGAATGGTATTTCAGGGGCACGAAACAACGCTTCCAGTTACGCTTGATGAAATGATTTATCACGCTAAAACAGTTGTACGCGGCGTAGAGCGGGCTATGATAATAGTTGATATGCCTTTTATGTCGTACCAAGCAAATGATGAAGAAGGGTTTCGCAACGCCGGAAGAGTAATGAAAGAAACTGGCGCAGGAGGCGTAAAGTTTGAAGGGGGCGAACGCATTGCAAATTTAGCGCAGATGACCGTGCGCGCCGGAATTCCGGTTATGGGGCATTTAGGTCTAACGCCGCAGTCGATTCATCAATTTGGCGGATATACACCTCGCGGTGCAACTGCGGAGGAAGCGAAACAATTATTGAAAGATGCAAAAATTCTTGAAGAGGCGGGCGTATTCAGCATAGTTTTAGAAAAGATACCCGCCGCACTTGCCGCCAAAATAACTAAGTCAGTAAAAATTCCAACAATAAGCATAGGAGCAGGGATACACTGCGATGGTCAAATCCTTGTAATTTCCGATTTGCTTGGATTGTATGAAGATTTTCACCCGCGCTTCGTAAGAAGATACGCTCAACTTGCAGATACAATTCGCACAAGCGTGAACAATTTTGTAAAAGATGTGAAAGAGCAAAAATTTCCAACTCAAAAAGAAAGTTATTAATATAACATAAGGCATAAATGAAGAAGAAAAGTAAATACAATATTTTAGTTTCGAACGATGACGGCATAGATTCCCCTGGAATTTATGCTTTAGTTCAGGAAATGAAAAAAATCGGTAATGTATTTGTAGTAGCGCCTGATAAACAACAAAGCGCCGTAGGCCACGCAATTACTATGAATTATCCTTTGCGCGTTAAAGAATTTAAAAAGAACGGAAAATTATTTGGTTATGCTGTGCAAGGAACGCCTGCAGATTGCGTTAAGCTTGCTGTGCGCGCGATTTTAAAAATCGAACCGGATTTGGTTGTCTCGGGCATCAATCATGGCTCAAATACGGCTATCAGCGTAATTTATTCCGGTACTGTTTCGGCGGCAACGGAGGGGACGATTCTCGGAATTCCATCCATCGCTGTTTCTCTTACTACCTATGCGCCAGCCGATTTTAGATTTGCCGCACAATTTGCGCGCAAACTTGCTTTAATTATAATTAAACGTGGACTTCCTCCCGGAACGCTTTTAAATGTAAATGTTCCGTCTCTTAAACCATCTGAAATAAGGGGCGTTCTTGTTACAAGACAAGGAAAGGCAGTCTGGAACGATACATTCGACCATCGCCGCGATCCGAACGATCGGGAATATTACTGGTTAACTGGCGGTTTAGAAAATGTTGATACCGATTTAGAATTTGATGAAGCCGCGGTGCGTAATAGCTATATTTCTGTATCTCCTATACAATATGATCTTACAGATTATAAAATGTTTGAAACAATGAAACGATGGAATATCGAAAAAATTAAGTAATTCGATTTTTCTAATTACTTTTAGTTTTACACAATGACTACTCCGTTAATGCGACAATATCAACAAGCGAAAGCGAAGTATCCCGATACGGTTCTTCTTTTTCGAATGGGCGATTTCTACGAAACGTTCGATGAAGATGCAAAGATTACTTCAAAAGTGTTAGGTATTGTATTAACAAAAAGAGGAAACGGAGCGGCTGGTGAAACTCCGCTTGCAGGTTTTCCTCACCACGCTTTAGATGCATACTTGCCCAAACTTCTTCGCTCCGGTTATCGTGTCGCTATTTGTGAACAGTTAGAAGATCCGAAGTTTGCCAAAGGAATTGTCAAAAGGGATGTGATAGAAGTTGTTACGCCCGGCGTTTCTTTCTCCGATAAAGTCCTTGATCAGAAACAAAATAATTATTTGGCGGCTATTGTATTGCAATCTGCAATTGCGAACAGTAAAGACACTATCGGACTTGCTTATGTCGACGTTTCGACTGGCGAGTTTGTGATGAGCGAGATTCCCTTAAAACAATTGGAAGAACAAATAAGTAATCTCCAGCCGCGCGAATTATTAGTTCAGAAACGCGATCTCGATTCTATTAAATCAACACTTAGAAATCGAGTTGACGTTGTATTCACAAAAGTAGATGATTGGGTCTTCAATTACGATTATGCGTACGAGTTGCTTATAAATCATTTTAAGACGCAATCTTTAAAAGGGTTCGGGATTGAAGAAATGCAGGTCGGAATTATTTCAGCCGGCGTAATAATGAACTATTTGCAGGAGACTCAAAAATCTAATCTTCCGCATATAAAAAAAATCGCTCCGATTGACACAAGTGAATTTATGGTTTTGGACGCTTCGACCAAGCGAAATCTTGAAATTACTACCAATATTTCCGGTCAATCGGATGGAACATTATTTTCTATTATCGATCATACATTTACGCCGATAGGCGGGAGGATGTTAAAACAATGGATAAGCCGTCCGTTGAAACGCTTGGATATAATCCAAACTCGGCTCGATGCAGTTGATGAGTTGGTAAAAGATGATGATGCAAGGAAAAATCTGAGTAAAGAATTGGACCGGATTGGAGACCTTGAACGACTCATAGCGAAAATTGCCACGGGCAGAGCAAACCCGCGTGAAGTGAAACAGATTAAGATTATGCTTTCATCTATACCAGCTCTCAAATCGCAAGTCTCAAACCTTAAAAAATCTGCCTTTATAAAATTAAATGATAATTTAAATCCATTAACTGAATTGGTTAAAGAAATAGAAAATGCAATTGCAGATGAGCCGCCCTTAGCATTAGCGGATGGAGGCGTAATTCGCAAAGGTTATAACGCTGAATTAGATGAAATTCGAGAATTAGCGTTTGGAGCTAAAGACTGGGTGGCAAAGCATCAACAATCAGAACGCGAACGAACCGGAATTTCATCTCTAAAAATCGGTTATAATAATGTTTTTGGATATTATATAGAAGTTACACACACGCATAAAGAAAAAATTCCTCAAAACTATATTCGGAAACAAACGCTTGCAAATGCCGAACGATTTATTACTCCCGAATTAAAAGAATATGAAGAAAAGATACTTCATGCGGAAGAAAAAATATTATTATTAGAAACAAAACTCTTTAATGATTTGCGTCAAAGAATTTCTGAGCAAGCCGCTGTAATTCAACTTAATGCTCATGCTATCGCTTTATTAGATTGTTATTTATCGCTTGCAATTACTGCTATCGAGAATAATTATGTTTGCCCAAAAATTGATGAATCAACAACAATTGAAATTAGAACAGGGAGACATCCGGTAATAGAAAAATTGCTTCCACCCGGCGAACACTACACGCCTAACAACACCTTGCTTAATACAGAATCGGATCAAATATTGATAATTACAGGTCCGAATATGAGCGGCAAATCAAGTTATCTTAGGCAAGTGGGGTTGATAGTTCTATTAGCACAAATCGGCAGTTTTGTGCCGGCTGAATTTGCGCATATCGGTTTAGTCGATAGAATATATACGCGCGTTGGCGCCAGTGATAATATTGTATCTGGCGAGAGCACTTTTTTAGTAGAAATGCACGAAGCCGCAAATATTGTGAATACAGCTACGCATTTGAGTTTGATTCTCCTTGATGAAATTGGAAGAGGAACAAGCACTTTTGATGGAATTAGCATAGCATGGGCTTTGACTGAATATTTGCATGAAAAAATAGCCGCACGTACGCTTTTTGCAACTCATTATCACGAATTAAACGAGCTGGCTAAAGTACTTCCACGCATCAAAAATTATAAAGTTGATGTGCGAGAATATGGAGATAAAGTGATTTTTTTGCATAAATTATTACCCGGTTTTGCCGATCATTCTTATGGAATTCAAGTCGCCCAAATGGCTGGTCTTCCTGAAGATGTAACTGAACGGGCAAAACAAGTATTAAAGAATTTGGAAAACTCCGGACTATTCTTGGGTTCAAAAATAAAAAATCAAAGTTGGACAAATGAGAACGATCTTAAGCAGTTATCTATGTTTGAAATACAAGATGATAAATTGCGAAATGAAATAAAAAATCTCGATCTTGAAAATATGACTCCAATTGAAGCATTGCAAATTTTAAGTGAGCTGAAGAAGAGAATTGAAAAGTGTTGATATTTTTTTTGAATTGGTTGATTATATTTAATAAATAGATTACATAATAGTAAAATGTATATGAATCAAAGAAGAATAATTCGAACAATTGAGAGCTTTGCCTCTTCACAATTTAAAAGTGAGAAAGAACTGTTGAAGCATGTTCTTAATGAAATTGTGAAAAATGAAGACATCCGCTTGAAGGGGGGAAGATTATGGCAATACGAACCATCCACAGAATCATACAGACTGCTTCATCAGATTGGTCAGATTGATAAATTAGAAACAGGTTATCGAATTCATATCGGACGATATCCTTTATTTAAGCAACTTGCAGAACATCGCTCGATAGTGGCAAATGAAACTGACAAATATTTGAGAATGAAAGGTATAATTAAATATTCGGCTACCGGCATCGGCGAATTAATCTCTTATAAGAACGGTCAGGTCTATCAATATGTATTGGCGCTAAATTCCGACAATATTGATCATAATTTTTTACCTAATCTCAATGTAATAAGCTTAGCAGTAACATCAGTGCTTCGTAACAGGCGAATAGAACAAAAAGCGAAATTACTGGAACAGGACATCGACAAAGCGCGTGAAATTCAGATGGGCATATTACCGGATCCATTCCTGCATTTCTATTATTATGACGTCTACGGCATTTCCGTGCCCGACCGTATTGTTGGCGGCGATTTTTTTGATTATATATTTTCAGATGAAAATAAAGATAGATTGATGGTTGTAGTCGGAGACGCCGCAAGTAAAGGATTCAGAGCAGCGGCGCAAGCTTTATATGTAGTCGGAGCGCTTCGTATGGGAATTGCGCATCATACTAAAACTGCAACATTAATGTCGGGCATTAATAAGATTGTGAATAGATCGTTTTCAGAAGAACACTTTGTGTCGATGTTTTACGCAGAACTTACTGACGGCGCGAAAGGATTACTTCTTTATGCAAATGCAGGACATAATAGTCCAATAGTTTATCATGCACAGGAAAATAGCTTTGAATTATTAGAACCGACGGGATTAATTCTTGGCCCATTGCCTAAAGGCAACTATAGAGTCGAAAGCACATTGCTCAAGAAAGGTGATATTGCCGTTATTTACACGGACGGTATTACGGAAGCATTACGAATAGATGGAACTCCGTACGGCGAGAAAAGATTATCCGACAACATCCAAAAACTTGCGAGTAAAGGTGCGAAGGAAATTTGCACATCATTAATAGAGGATGTTGAGCTTTTTTCGGAAGGGTCGGAATATTCCGACGATAAAACAATTGTGGTAATAAAAAGAGTAAGTTGATTTACATAGAAAGGATAGGTTATGGTCGAACAAAAATTTATAGGCGTGGTATCATCAGTAAATAGCGGAATAGTTTCTGTTCTACTTGATCCGAAAATTACAAATCTAAAACGCGACATTAATGGGAAATCATATTATATAGGTCAGATTGGTACTTATATTCTAATTC
This sequence comes from Ignavibacteriales bacterium, assembly GCA_037446575.1. Lineage (GTDB taxonomy): Bacteria > Bacteroidota > Ignavibacteria > UBA10030 > UBA10030 > JBBIII01. The sequence continues at coordinate 4,482 of JBBIII010000082.1, read as the reverse complement.
CAATTGGTTCGATTGTGCTCGTAGGAATGGTGGCTGAATTGAAGAAGGAAGATGTTCATGTAAATGGACAGGCACAGCAAAGATATATCTTGTACGCTTCGTTGGTAGGCAGTGTAAAATCTGGTAAATTTGAACGCGGAGTTTCTTTATTCCCTGTTGTAGATACGCCGGTCTTTCTTGCTGAAGAAGGAGACTTATCGGTGGCGTTTTCAATTTTCCAACGCTTTGGCTTTTCTGTAGGCCAAGTCTCTTTATTTGAAAATCAGCGGGCTTTTTTAGATGCGAACAAATTTTTTGGAAAACATATTGCCATCGTTGGTTCAAGCGGTTCAGGAAAATCCTGCACTGTATCATCGATATTGCAAAAAGTGTCAAAATACCCCGATACGAACATAATCATTCTTGATATACATAATGAGTATCATAAATCATTTGGCGAAACCTGCAATCATTTAGATATTGCGGAATTTGAATTGCCGTATTGGCTTATGAACTTTGACGAAATTCGTGAAATGTTTATCGATGAGAGAGACGAAAATGCTTCAAGTCAAATAACAGTGCTTAAAGATTTAATTATTATGTCGCGTAAAGGCAAAAACCCGGAAATGTCTCCGCTCATTACAATCGATACACCAATGTATTATGATTTAAGCGAAATACGAGCGAAGTTGCAATATATGGACACAGAAAAGGTTTCAATAAGCGGAACAGTAAAAGAGGGGCCGTTTTACGGCAAGTTCACAAGATTCCTTGTAAGGTTAGATGGAAAACTTAACGATCCTCGCTATTCGTTTATGTTTAGACCCAAAAAGTATTTGCAATCAACATCGTTAAATGAATTGTTAATAAAAATACTCGGCGCAAACGGCAGCTCGCAAGTTACGATTCTAGATCTTAGTGGCGTTCCTTTCGATATTGTTAATACAATTGTCTCGTTATTAGCTCGTTTAATATTTGACTTTAATTTTTGGAACCCTAACCATCGTGAATTTCCAATTCTGCTCGTCTTTGAAGAAGCCCATAACTATTTACCAAGCACGAGTACAACAACTACGACCGCGCGCAGAACTGTGGAGCGAATTGCAAAAGAAGGTCGTAAGTATGGCGTTAGTATAATGGTTGTAAGCCAAAGACCCGTTGAAGTCTCTGAAACTATTCTTTCTCAGTGCAATAACTACGTGATATTACGATTAACAAATCCTCTGGATCAAAACTACGTACGCCGGCTTGTCCCAGATACATTTGCAAGTTTAACTGAGGTGCTCCCATCCTTGCGTCAGGGCGAAGCGCTAATTGTTGGCGACTCAATCGCCATGCCGTTACGTGTGCAAATCGATTATCCGGATCCAGAACCCGACAGCAGTGACATTAAGTTTTATGAAAAATGGAAACAGAGCGGAACAAGAACAAAAATTGAAGACGTTGTTACTCGATGGTGGAAACAAGAAAAAGCCAAATAAATTTGATTAACTCGTCTCTAAAATGCCTTCCGCTGTTTTTATTTCTCTTATTAAGCAGTCATGCTCAAGAAAAAAAATTCTATTTTTATAAACCAATTTCTTACGGTTCGGACGCTACATTCAATCCTTTTTCAATGTTAGTCAATGGCGGCTTCGATGAATTACAAGCATATTGGCGCCCTAATTCTTTTGCCGAGTTACCTTGGAAAGGCGGTAGTTCCAATGTGTGGGCTAATATAACTTCTCCATTACCTCAAATTTCAAAATATGGATGGAAAGATTTTTTTACGCACGAAGTGTTTCCTACCAGTTTAAGCGCCGAAAAAGCACAATATTTTCCTAATTATACTTTGCATTTAATAGGCGGAGGTATGGCGTACCGAAAAGCTGCGGAATGGTTCGATTACTACGGTTATCCTGTTCCATATTTTCTTGCCGCAGTAACGGCTATGGGTTATCATTATATAAACGAAATTATTGAAAACGGCGAAAGTTTTTTTTACTCGAATGTAGATCCAATTGCTGACCTATTAATTTTCGACCCGCTTGGTATCATACTTTTTAGTTTCGATGGAGTATGCGACTTTTTTTCTACAAAAGTGGAACTATTTGATTGGAATAGTCAACCAGCATTTTCATTCCTTCCATTTGCAATTCGCAATACAAGACAGAGTTTTGTTATCAGGTATCCAATTTCTAAATCGAACAGAACTAGTATAATATATCATTTTGGCGCATTCGGCGAACTGGGCCTTAGTTATAAAACTAATAACGAAGATGCAATTTCAGTTACAGGCGGATTGACATCAAAACAAGTCTATACTATCGAAAATCCATATACTGGAGCTGTTAGGCCCGCTATAAAATTTGGTCCTCGTGTAGGCGTTTATTGGGATAGGAATAATTCTTTAATGATGTCATTAGTTTTGACTGATAATTTTAAGGAGTTTTTTTACTTCGATGTCTATCCAGGAGTTGTATCCGTTGGTTCTGTATCTCCCGGATTTTTTATCTTAGTTGGAAAAAAAGCGCAAATTACATTGGGCGTTACATTTTCATTTTTACCGATTGGATTAAGCGCTTACATTCCACGCTGATTTTAACCAAAAATCCCAAAAAATTCGCTAAAATTATATTTAAAGTTTTCTCTATAATACTTGAATCAATCAATATCCTTTTTTACATTGGTACGATTTTTTTTATTGGCTTTCCTCTAAAACAAATATTGGAGGTTTTATGAAAACATTAATAATAACTGTATTGTTTGGTGTAATTATATTTGCAGGTTGTTCATCTCTTGTTCTTAAACCGGGCGATTTTGCCTGGCCAATAGAATCTGTAATTAAAGTCGATAGCAAGGGCTTTATTACGGATGACCGGTATAATTTTTCTGTAAATGTTAGAGAATTGATTTTCGCAGAAACACAAGATTCGGCCAATGTATCGAAAGTTACTCTTAGGTTAATCCGCGATACACGTGGTTTTTATTTTGTTACCGCCTCAAAATTTAAAAATGTATATGTTTTTGAACAAATCGATGGCGGATTAAAACTTGCGACTAAGATACTTGTGGCGCAGAATGGATTAAATAATCCCGCTCTAAATCAGCGTGCGCCAAATATTCAATTACTTGATGGAAATAGCGCGCCTATTTTGCTATCTAAAGACGGGATAGCGGAAGGAGTCAAGAAATGAAAACGATATCGATACTTCTTACTTTGCTGGTTACTACCGGCATTGGACTTTTTTCTCAACAAAAATCCGATTATGAAACTGTTCAAAAATTTCAGAACATAACGAAATCAATTTCGAAGAATATCGAACAAGCTAAAACAGTACAAGAATGCGCTGAGGCAAGCGCTTCAATAGATGTTATTGAAAAAGATTTTTTAGCAGATAAAGCTTTGCTTGATAAAGCAATTTTTCCGGATGGATATGGACGGACCATTGAACAGTTACGCGGAAAATTATTGATAAGGCAAAGAGACCTTGGAGTAATAGAAAGTCAGATAATTAGAATAGCAGAATTAGAAGTAACAGTGCGCGAGTTATCAGACCAAGTTGCGCGGCTAAATGTGCAAAATGATAAGCTTATGGCTGATGTTAAACAGCTTAGTCTGAATATTCAAAAATTATCAGGCGACCTTTTCACAGCGACTACACCAATTGATTCATTGCGTAATTTAGTTGTGAAACTTCGGCAGGGATTGCAAGAACGCGACGCTTTAATATTCGCGCTTACCGACAGCTTATTCCTTCAATATGATAAAAATATTGCCGGTATGAAGGATGTGGAAAAACAGGGACTTTTAGGCAAAATGGAAAAGCATACTATCGTTGGTAATGTAAAACGGGCTATTATAGATAATATGATGTTCCTTGCTACAACTCAACTTAAGGGTAGTGATTTGGTAACACTGGTACGTCAGCAACAGAGATTTCGTTCGCAATGGACGGGGTTAGGACCTAAAATAGCGAATCTGTATTTAAGCGGGAAGACTAAGAAAAAGAATGAGGTGCAAGTCGTTGATTCGATGTTGACTGTTTGGGGCAAACGAGTTAATGGCGCTATGTGGCGTTCATTACATAATCTCTTTAAAGATAAGGGCATTTTGCTGAAAGAATTTAACAACGGAGATGAATTCGTTGCAAACCTTTCTTTTTTCATTGAAGAGCAAATCCAAAATACTGCTAAAGATGATGATCAACGTTACAAGCTATTCTTGAATTTTAATGAAAATATTTGGCAACCCGAACTACGCACAGTATGGCTCTCTGCTCTTGTCGAGTTAGGTGAAATTACGGAAATTCAGAAAAAAGACATTGAATTGAAAGTCGATGAATGGAGTTCTTCGGTTACACCGAGTGCAACTTGGTTAATTTATATTTTAGTAGCGTTAGGCGCCGCTATTGTTGCTATTTTGTTAGTTCGGTTTTTGCGGAAACCAGCAAAACCCACTTCTTAATAAAAAATATCAACCTTCCGAAAGATAGTTCTTTTACTGAATTTCTTTCGGAAGGT
>JBBIII010000081.1:0-10275 GCA_037446575.1 Ignavibacteriales bacterium | reverse complement strand
AGATGAATTAATAAGTGTTGAATTGGAATGGTGAATATTAAGAAAGCAGAGCTTTTATAGCAGTGCATTCCCAAGTAGAACTTGGGAACGAAGAATCATGTTTTTAGAAGCCTGCTTGTGCAGGCAGGGAATCTTACAATGGAGAAAATTATTGTAAGGGCGATTCATGCTTGCCCGCCATTGGTGGGAATCGCCCCTACCGCTTATCCCAACAAATCGGGACGGGAATGACAGCAGTGTTCAAAACCCTTGCGAAGGCAACATTCGCAAGGTAAATAAAAATCTTTCCAATCATTCAAATCTTTCAAATCTTTCCAACCTTTTTAGTACAAGCTAAACAGCAGAGACCAGATTAAATAGAATCCCATCCACGTAAAAATCCCTTTCATTAATATTGGATGATTCTTTTTTAAATATCTCCAAGCAAAAGACGCATAAATCAAAAATAAAGTCATTGCAATAAAAATGATTGTAGATAATGTATAGTCCAATTGGTTAGATGCGAATTGTCTTAAATTCACGTTTGTGTTTGTTACCCAACCGTATAGAATTAATAAATGTACTATATATACGAAGAGAGATTCAACACCTAAAATAGTAAGCCATTTAGGTGTCCATAATGCAGAATTTCGATGTGAAGCTATAAAATCTTCTATATACCATAATATGCTAAGCAGAATAAAAAGAAATCCAAGTCGAATCCAAAAGTAATTTGGGCTAGTATACCAAAATGAATAATCGGAATAAGTTTTAAACGGTAATGAGTCGAGCGTATAACCGGCAATAATAAAAAATATGCCTATTAACAAAAGGCGCTTAATAAAAATATGTTCTTTTTCGCTTTGTACGGCGCGCAAAAACAGCCATGAGACGCCTGTTCCAGCTAATAGAAATCCGGCATAAGGAAATAATGGAAAAGGCGAACCTTTTAATCCATTTAGGGCAGAGGCTAGCGCCGGATGGAGTGATGCGCTGAATTGTTCGTTCCAGAAAAATGGTGTTGAATAAACAATGCCGAATAAAAAAAAGATTAAAGATGCAATAAATAATTTTTCTTTATTAACAATGACCAAAAGCAGGCGCATTGCCAAAAGTGAAAAGCCGATACATTGTAAAACATCAAACAGAAATAGTTCATTCCATTTTTCCGGAGTAGCGAGCGAAGAGGTTTTTTGAATTGATAGAAAAGGAACATGCAGAACATAACCCATGAAAATTAATATAATTGCCCGCCATGAACGTCTGAAGAAACTATAATTTAAAGTAGTGGCTTGTTCCCATCGTCTTAGTGTTGCAATTGCAAACGCAAAACCAGCCCCAAACAGAAAACCAGGCGCAGTTATTCCATGAAAAATTTCGTGAATTGTGAAAAATTGAGTAGATCTTAATTCAGGGGTAAGTAATTCTCGAAGCACATGCCCTTCGAGCATGAAAATTACAATAATCCCTCGGTACAAATCTAAAAACCCGTACCGCCCCTTGCCTTCAATCCATTTGTCGTGAGTTTTGCTAACCACTGAAAATTGTTTCTTTATACAGGTCCAGCCACTGCATTAATTGCTGTTACATTAACAATATCGCTTACGCTGCAACCACGTGAAAGATCATAGCAGGGCTTTTTCAAACCTTGAATAATTGGGCCTATAGCTTCTGCGCCTGCTAAGCGTTGTGTAATTTTATAACCGATATTTCCTGAATTCAAATCAGGAAAAATAAGAACATTTGCCGTGCCCGCAACATTACTACCCGGGGCTTTCTTTGTGCCAACTGATAGAACAATCGCCGCATCTAATTGAAGTTCGCCGTCAATTAACAAATCGGGTCTCTTTTGTTTTACAAGAGCAGTTGCTTTTTGAACTTTTTCAACATTTGGATGAGATGCGCTTCCTTTAGTGGAGAAAGACAGCATTGCAATGCGCGGCTCTTCGCCAACTAATTTTCGATGATTTTCGGCTGTCGATATAGCAATGTCTGCAAGCTGTTCCACAGTCGGATCTGGTACTACTGCGCAATCTGCAAACGAATAAACTGTGTCCGGAAGTAGCATCAAAAAGAGACTCGATACTACATTTATTCCTTCTGTCATTCCAACTATTTGAATTCCGGCGCGTAGTACATCGCCGGTAGTTGAAAGCGAACCAGCTACGCTTCCATTTGCAATTCCTTCTCGAACCATCATTGCACCAAAGAACAACGGGTTTTTCATTATCGATTGCGCTTGCTCAAGTTGAATTCCTTTCGTTTTGCGCAAGTTGAAATAAAGATTTGTAAAATCGTTTAACATATCTGATTTTTCAGGGTCAACAATTTGTATTTTCTCTAAACTTATGCCAAGCTCTTTTGCTTTTAATGAGATTATTTCTTGATTGCCGACTAAAGTAATATTAGCTATTTGTTCATCAACTAAAATTCTTGCGGCTTGAATTGTTCTTTCATCGGTTGCATCCGGTAGAATGATATGTTTTTTTAATTGTGTTGCTTTTTCTTTAATGCTATTTATTAAATTCGACATTTTATTTCTTTCTTTTATTTTTAATTTGAGTTTATAACATAGCTTGTTGATAAAAAACACAGCTCTTTTTCTTTAAATATACAATTGAATTTTCGTTCATTCAATTCCTAAAATTCCTCTTTAAGTAAAATCGATATCTGCCTATTTGGCAAACAATAAACAAAATCAATTAAAAAAACAGCAATTTTTTACAAGATTAAATAACTTTAATGAACCTTTAAAATATTGTGTGTCTGCCATTGTTTCATTATCATGAAGCCTGTAAAAGCGATGAAAACACAACAATACGTATATATAGAAACATACGGCTGTCAGATGAATGAAGCCGATACTGAAATTGTGCTTAGCATTTTAAGCGATGCAGGTTATAGACAAACGGACAATATGGCAAATGCAGATGTGCTATTAATAAATACATGCGCAGTTCGAGAAAATGCAGAGCAACGCGTAATTGGAAGAATGAGCGAGTTCAGTCATCAAAAGAAAATAAATTCGTCAACTATTATTGGCGTATTAGGATGCATGGCGGAAAAAGTTCGTAGAGAATTGTTAGCGACAGAAAATTTTATCGACTTGGTTGTAGGTCCGGATGAGTATAGAAAATTGCCGTCGTTGATTGAATTGGCAAAAGAGGGTGAAAAAGGAATTGCAGTAAAATTATCCGAAGTGGAAAAATACGAAGATATAAAACCTTTGCGCACAGATGGATTAAGCGCATGGATTTCAATAATGAGAGGATGCGATAAGTTTTGCTCTTTCTGTGTTGTGCCATTTACAAGAGGAAGGGAACGAAGCAGGTCTTTATCAGGAATTGTAAAAGAAGTTGAAGAGCTTTCAAATAGAGGATTTAAAGAAATAACTCTATTAGGACAAAATGTAAATTCATATAAAGATGGAAAATACGATTTTTCGGATTTATTGAGAGCTGTTGCGGACGTAGATAAAATGATTCGCATCAGGTTCACGACATCTCATCCGCAAGATATGTCCGATAAGCTTATTGAAGCAATAGTTGAGCGTGAAAATATATGCAACTATATTCATTTACCGGTACAATCCGGTTCGAATCGAATTTTGAAATTGATGAATCGTAATTATACAACCGAACATTATTTGAAGCTCATTCAAAAAATTCGAAAAGCAATTCCTGAAGTTTGCTTATCAACAGACATAATTGCCGGCTTTCCTACGGAAACGGAAGAAGATCATAATCAAACAATAGAATTAATTAAAAATGCAGGATTTGACGGAGCGTTCACATTTAAGTATTCACCGCGTAAGAATACAGAAGCATATAAATTAGTTGATAATGTTTCTGAAGAGGTGAAACTAAGACGTTTGAATGAAATTATTGATTTGCAACGTTCGATTTCGCTTAAGAGGAATGAAGCATTAGTAGGCAGAAAAGTTAAAGTGTTAATTGAAGGACTTAGTAAAAAATCCATTGCCGATTATTGCGGAAGAACCGATACGAATAAAATGGTTGTATTTCCCAAAAATGGAGATGTTGTTGGCGAATATATTGATATACAAATTGAAAAAGTAAATTCCGCCACGCTGTTTGGCGTTCATGTTATCAATTAACTAATAGGTGACGAGCATGAAAATTGCAGAAGTGAGATTTTTTACCGTTGTATTTATTTCGATTATTGCTATTAACATTGCAGTTGCACAATCATATAGCAATGAGCCGAATATTCGCAAGCGATTAGAAATGATAGAAAGTGGGCAAGCTGAATCAGTGCGAGCTGAGCTTCCGAGTCTTATTACTAATTATCAAAATAATCCGGGGGTAATGTATCTTCAGGCGGCGCTTACAACTGATGGCACAGAAGCGGCGAAAATTTACCAAAACATCATTGATAATTTCCCAAAAAGCGAATGGGGAGACGATGCGTTGTACAAGCTATATCAATATTACTATTCAATCGGTTTGTATAAAACCGCGGAGAAAAAATTAACACAGCTTAAAGAAGAATATCCGTTTTCTGCTTATGCAACAGAGCAATCTGCCGTAGCCGCCGCGAAGCCAACCATCAAAGAAAAACCGTCAGTAGTTAAACCGAGAGGCACAGTGCCTAAATTTTCAACAAACTTTACAGTACAAGTGGGGGCTTTTTCTACATTGCAGAACGCAGAGGAATTGAGAACGAAGTTCGAAAAAGAGGGATACTCTTCCAATATATTCACAATAGTAACTCAAGGAAAAAAACTTCATAAAGTTTGGGTTGGCGAGTTCCAAACTTATGATGAAGCGAAACAATTTACGCATGAGATAAGAAATAAGTTCAATTTAAATTCAATTGTAGTATCGCGTTGATGGATAGAGTAGAATTTCAAAATAAGTTTGGAATCATTGGGCAATCGGCGGAAATTCATGAGTTAATCGGAATAATTCAGCAAGTCGCTCCGACCGATATTACAGTTTTAATAACCGGCGAAAGCGGGACAGGAAAAGAAGTAATTGCCAAAGCGATTCATGGTGCAAGCAAGCGTGTACAACAATCTATGGTAACTGTGAATTGCGGCGCGATTCCGGAAGGATTAATAGAAAGTGAACTATTCGGTCACGAAAAAGGGGCATTTACAAGCGCGGTTGATACAAGGCGCGGCTATTTTGAAATTGCCGACGGTGGAACAATTTTTTTGGATGAAATAGGCGAAATGCCTTTATCTACACAGGTAAAATTGTTGCGTGTGCTCGAAAGCGGCGAGTTTATGCGTGTTGGGTCGTCTGTTATGCGCAAAACAGATGTACGTATTATTGCCGCGACTAATAAAACATTGGATTTTGAAGTTCAGCAAAAACACTTTCGTTCAGATTTGTATTTCCGGCTGAGGTCTGTCAATATTCATATTCCTCCTTTGCGAAATAGAAAAGAAGATATCCCTGTGTTAGTGGAACATTTTACAAGAGAGATAACAGAGAAAAACAAAATTAAGTTTTTAGGATTTTCAGATGATGCAACAGAATTGATGATGAGTTATAGCTGGCCCGGCAATATTCGGGAGTTAAAAAATGCAGTTGAAAGCATGATTGTACTTGAAAAAGGAAAGAAGTTGTACAGCGAGGATGTCCGCAGGTATTTACATGAATCAACTTATGTTGTAACTGAGCGTAACTTGCCGGTTGTGTCCAACAAAACCGTTGAACAAGCTGAGCGCGAATTAATTTACAGAGCGCTTTTAGATTTGAAATCAAACATTATCGAGATGAAAAATTTATTAATTCAACGGCTTCCAAATATAGATGAAATTAAAGAGGGCAAAATAAATCCGAATAATGGCAACGGTTCGCTTACGATGGATGAAATGGAGCGCCGTATGATTGCTTCTGCGCTTGAAAGGACAAAAGGAAATCGACGGATAGCCGCGAAGGAATTAAATATTAGCGAAAGAACATTATATAGAAAAATTAAAGATTACGGACTACAATGAATCAAGTTAAAATTCAAAAATCAAAGGTTAAAAATAAATGGAATAATTTTTCTGTTTCAACTTTTTTCCTTTTTTATTTTTCTCTTTTCCTTGTAAGCTGCACTTATTCTTTCAAAGGCGGATCTGTTGCACCTCACTTGAAAACAATTGCCATACCGATTATGGAGGACCAAAGCGGCTTTGGAGATCCGAATTTACGAGATTCATTTACTCAATTATTAGTAAAACGATTTATTAACGATAACACGCTTCAGTTATCGGACCGGACAAACGCTGATTCAATGCTTGAAGGCGTTATTACAGAAGTGAAAGATGCACCGATTGTGCTTCAGGGAGAACAAGCAACACAGCGAAGAATTACGGTTACAGCGCGTATAACGTTTCAGGATTTGAAACTTCGGAAAAAAGTATGGGAAAAAAGTTTTAGCAGTTGGGGAGATTATCCAACAGGGGGCGGGCAAACGCAACGCAATGAAGGCGTTCAAGAAGCCGTTAGAAAATTAACAGAAGATATTCTTAACGAAACAGTAGCAGGATGGTAATATGACAATAGCGACATTTTTATTCCGACAAGAGATAATTGAAAGTCCGGTGTTTGCGGATTTTGTAATGTATCTTTATTTCTTTTCACTTCTAATTCTATTTGCATTCGGTTCGCACGGATTTGTAATGGTATATCATTACTTGAAGCAGAAAGGCATGGAAAAAAACCAACCGCCATTGACCCAAACGCCGGTTGTTACAATTCAGCTTCCATTGTTTAATGAATTGTATGTTGTTAATCGGTTGATCGACGCTGTTTGCGCGATGGAGTATCCGAAAGATAAATTAGAAATTCAGGTGTTGGATGATTCGACGGACGAAACAGTCCAAGTAGTTGCAAAAGCGGTTGCCACATACCAAGCGATAGGTTATGATATAAAGCATATCCATCGTGTAAATAGGTCGGGCTATAAAGCTGGCGCTTTGAAATACGGATTAGAAACAGCGCGTGGCGAATTTATAGCAATATTTGACGCCGATTTTGTACCTAATAAAGATTTTCTAACAAAAACAATTCCGCACTTTTATGCCGAACCGAAAATTGGCGTTGTTCAAACAAGATGGGAACACATCAACAGAGAATATTCTATGTTAACACGCGCGCAGGCATTTGCATTGGATGGACATTTTGTTATAGAACAAGATGTTCGCAATAAAGCCGGATTCTTTATACAGTTTAATGGCACGGGGGGAGTATGGAGGAAGGAAACAATAATAGATGCGGGCAACTGGCAATCGGATACATTAACGGAAGATTTAGATCTAAGTTACCGCGCTCAATTACGCGGATGGAAATTTAAGTATCTTACGAAAGTTACATCGCCGGCAGAATTGCCTGCGGAAGTGAACGCGTTAAAAACTCAGCAATTTAGATGGACAAAAGGCGCAATAGAAACTGCGCGTAAAATAATACCGGAAGTGTGGAAAGCAAACATTCCATTACGGTTAAAACTGTATTCAACTTTTCATCTGACAAATAATATTGTTTTTCCATTCATTATATTAGCGGGTATTTTGAATGTTCCTTTGATATTTATAAAACAACAAGGGGGACATAGCGCGTACTTTGCAATGATGTCTGTTTTTGTTCTTGCCTTTATAGGTTCTTTTTTATTCTATTTAGTATCGCAAAAGTCTGTGTATCCCGATTGGCGGAAGCGGATATTGCTTTTTCCATTATTTATGGCTGGCAGTATGGGGTTTGCGGTAAATAATTCGCGCGCTGTGTTTGAAGGGCTTTTCAAACGAAAAAGCGAATTTGTTCGCACTCCAAAGTTTGCTATAAAAGAAAAACAAGATAATTGGAAAAAGAATAAGTATATTGGGAAAAAGAAAAAGTTAGATTGGGTTGTATTTGTAGAAATTCTTTTGGCAGTCTATTGCTTATTCGGTGTGATTTCATCATTATATTATATGGAATTAGCTGCGGTGCCGTTTCAGATGCTTTATTTCTTTGGGTTTGCATGCGTATCGTGGCTTTCAGTAAAACATGCTATTGAAGCACGGAAACTTCGTCAATAAGGAAAATGATAGATACTATCAGTCAACGTATTATTGCGTTGGAAAAAAAAGTCGGAATTGATGCTAAGTCGCCGCTATTTGCGCAATTGGCGTTTTATTACTTAGAAACAGAGCGCGCAGAGGACGCATTACGCATTTGCGATGCTGGGTTAGCTAATTTTCCGTTTTATACAACCGGCCACTTAATAAAAGGAAAGGCGCTTGCGGCTATTAACATGCCCGCAGAAGCGCGGCGTGAGTTCGAGTTTGTATACGATTTTCTGCCAAACAATAAAACAATTAAAGCGTTAATAGATCAATTACCGCCTGCCGAGGAAGAGACAATTGTAGCGCCCAGAGAAGAAAGATATATTGCTCCGCCGCAACCTGAAATAGAGGCGCCAGAACCAACGCTACAAACCGATTATATTTATACTGCGCCAACGCCGTTACAACCAACACAGACGGCGGAACCTGATTATTATTATATTCCACCTTCAGAAACTACAACACCTCCGGTAATACAACAACCTGAAATAAGTTATGGAATTAGTGAACCGATTATTGAAGAAACAACCCCAGAGCCAACATATAAGCCGACAACTGAAACAAGTTTCTTTGATGCTATTACTCAAGCTCCGACAATAAGTCCGCCAGAACAAACATTTGATTTTGGTTTTACAAAACCGACAATGGAATCCTCGTTTCCATCAGAAGAGCAAACGCCTATCTTAGATTTTAATTTTCCACAACCTCAACCGGCAGTCTATGAACCAACAATCGAAACGCCAAGTCCAGGTTTTGGAGGAGTTGAAATTAAATTACCAACATTTGATTTTGGACTAACCGCTCAACCATCAACTGAAGACGAATCTTTTGATAACTATTCTTCGAGACGAAAAGTGGAGCTTTCCGGCGAAAATTCTATTTCGTTAGAAGCATATTTTGCCAGCGAAACCAGCATGGTTAATATACCGCCACCATCACCCGAACCGATTTTGCCGCCGCCAGCTCCATTCATATTTGGCGCACAAGATAGAATACAAGAACTTGCAAATACATTGCAGAATGTAGGTAAAATTACGCCAATATCGACACAGCCGACTCCACCGCCAACGCCTGTAATTAACTTTGCGCAAAAGGAAACAACAACCGCCTCAGAACAAGATACGCCGGCAGGGATGGGATTTGTAACACCCACACTTGCCGAAATTTATGCTAAACAAGGATGGTTCGATGATGCGATAAAAGCTTATAGAACCCTTGCCCGCAACAAACCTGCAGATAGAGAACGTTTTGAAAAACGCATTACTGAATTGGAAGCTTTGAAAGCTAAAAAAGGTTAAAATAGTAAAAGAAGTTGAACAAAAAGAAAACCCCAAGGCGATTATACTTGGGGTTTTTTTATGTGTATGATAAAAAGATTAAGCAAGCTTATTCACATATTTTGTAAGCTTCGATTTCTGGTTTGAAGCATTGTTTTTATGAATTATTCCCTTAGCCGCGATTTGATCTAAATACTTTATTGCATTTTTCAACGCCGCTGACGCTTCTTCCTTCTTTTTCGATGCTCTTACTTTTTTAATAAGTGTTTTCGCCTTCGTTAATTGAGTTTTATTTCGCATAGCCCTTTTTACGCTTTGCCGAGCTCTTTTTTCTGCTGACTTATGTTGTGGCATTAATAATTTTCTCCTTGTTTGTTTCTCTGGTAATAAGATAATTAACAATTGGCAGATTTACAAAAACTTTTTAGTAGTTGAGTAAATGAGTCTTTGAGTCGCTGAGCTTATTTAGTAAATGAGCCGTTGTGTAGCTAAGCCCCCTCATTCCTATGCTGAGAGGGAATGAAGATGAGCTTTAATCAATTTACTGATGCACATTTAGCTAAATTTTGATGTCAGATACATCGCTTTGTTAATTCGCAGGGAGGTCAGATATCTTTCAATGACCTCACCCCGACCCTCTCCTTAAAAAAAGGAGAGGGAGTTAAATGTTCTACGGTATTAAACCGCAAAGACGCAGAGCCACGCAAATGTAGATGTCTGACACTTACTTCTGATTTCTGTTTAAAAGTGTCTGACATCTTTTAATTGGTAACTTACTTATGGTTTCTGTTTGAAAGTGTCCGACATTTCTATTTGGTAAAATAAAACCGCAAAGCACGCCAAGCAACGCAAAGCAAAAATTGAAACTTGGTAGTCGAAGACTTTAGTCTTCGTTTATGAACTAAGAACGAAACCTGTAGGTTTCGACTACCATTAATGTCGACTCAGCGAGTCGAC
>JBBIII010000080.1:0-10393 GCA_037446575.1 Ignavibacteriales bacterium | reverse complement strand
AGCAAAAACAATTTTTTCATACGAACACCTTTTTGAAAAATTATGATGAATAATATTTGCTATTAATATAAACAATTTCTACTTCACCGCAAATTGATCCATCACACAGCTAAGAATAATTGTATATCCGTTATGGTTTCAATATATTTCAATAGAATATTTCTTAGCTTACTAAAAGTGTAGGTTAAGACGCTGTCTCGATCCTTAATACATACGGACGACTCGGCGAGTCGTCTTACAAATAAATAAAATGACAGAAGTAGCAGTTGGTGTAATAAAACGGAACGGGAAATTCCTTGTCTGCCAGAGAAAGAAAAATGGCAGGTACGGATTGAAGTGGGAATTCCCCGGCGGCAAACTCGAAGACGGTGAAACTATCCACCAATGCTTAAACCGTGAATTGAAAGAAGAACTTTCGATCTGTATCCTTTCTATAAATAACATTCATACAGAAGCGGCTTACTATGAAGATGGCGGAATGTTCAATGTGCATTATTGTTTTGTTGATGGATTTGAAAACGAACCGCAGAATAAAGTCTTCGAGCAAATCAAGTGGGTTTCTCTTGATGAGTTAAAAAAGATGGATACTTTAGACGGCAATAAACCTTTCATCGCAAAGCTGAGTGAATAAAATGGCTAAGATTAAAAATACAAATAGAAATTTTGAACTTGAGGAGATGATAAAGAATTACGAGACACGAAAAGATGCAATTAGAAAGAGACTACAAGAATTTTCCGAAGTTCCTCAATCCGAATATTTTTATGAACTTGCGTATTGTCTACTAACACCACAATCAAGTGCGGCGCATGCAGAAAAAGTAATCGAAGCCCTAAAAAAAGCTAACTTTATTAATTCAGACATCGAACCTGCCTCATTTCTTCGCAAAAAAGAGTCGTACATACGATTCCACAATATGAAGTCGGGATATCTTAAATTGCTCAAAATTCAATTTCCTGAAATTTCAAAAAAAATAATGGATGAGACTTCAAGTATTGAAAAACGCGAGTGGTTAGTAAAAAACGTTAAGGGTTTTGGGTACAAGGAAGCGAGTCATTTTTTACGCAACATCGGAAAAAATGACGGGCTTGCCATCCTTGACCGCCACATTTTACGCACATTAAAAAATCTTGATATAATTCAGAAAATTCCTACATCAATTAGTAAGAAAAATTACATAAAAATAGAAGACCGGTTTAAAAAATTTTCCACAAATATTGGCATAAAATTGGATGAATTAGATTTGGTGTTTTGGAGCATGGAAACGGGCGAAATTAGAAAATGATATAATTCCGCAGTAGATATGCTTATTAATATTGACTTTTTCAATGAAAGTGGCAATATTTAATTAATTGAGATATAAAAGTTGATTTTAGACAAGTATCTTCGGATATAATTAGTTAGTTAAAATATGGGTTCTCAACAATTGTTACTGATAGTTCTAAGTATGGTAATTACAGGAATTGCCATAACTGTAGCTATTACTATCTTTCAAGCAAATGCGGTGGAGTCCTCTCGCGCATCAATGATAGAAGATTTGCTTTATTTTGCAGGAAGGGCCCGAGACTATTATGTAAGACCTAGAGCGCTTGGAGGCGGTGGACGGGATTTTACAGGTTTAAAATTTGGCATGCTTTCTAAAATGAATGAAAATGAAAATGGCCGCTATACGCTTGAAAGCGTATCACGGCATGAGATCGTTCTAAAAGCTATTGGAAAAATTGTTGCCGATAATGATACTATAGCGGTAAGAATGAAGGTCAATGAGTTCCAGAATACAATCGAGATACTTCATTAAAAAGCGTGGCGCAACAGAATTCCTTTGATATAGTTTCCGAAATCAATCTTCAAGAAGTTGACAACGCCATAAATCAAGCCCTCAAAGAAATAAATCAGCGTTACGATTTTAAAGGAATTCATACCAATATTGAACTCAACATCAAGGAAAAGAAACTAATAATTAATACAGGAGATGAATTTCACTTAAAAAGTGTTATCGATATACTCCAATCAAAATTTGTAAAGCGAAATGTTCCGCTAAAAGCGTTGAAGTACGGAAAGATTGAACCTGCGGCATCCGGTACGATACGTCAAATTATCGAACTCCAAATAGGTATTAGTAAGGACGATGCAAAAATGATCGTCAAGATTGTAAAAGATTCAAAAACAAAGGTTCAAGCACAAATAATGCAAGATCAGGTTCGTATCAGTGGTAAAAACAAAGATGACCTTCAAGCAATCATCGCAATGTTACGTAATCACGAATTTTCTTTTGCAATGCAATTTGTAAATTTTAGGTAAATGAGAAGCACTCGGCTTTTAAAAATAATACCATTTATTATTCTTCTTTTTCAAATTGGACTTGCTCAAAAGTTCAAGCCAGAGGGATTAATTTTATTCCGTGATTCTCAAATCGACACTAATTTTATTCGCAGTATCGACAGTTCGGGAATTCTTTATCTTGCCTTAAATGATTTTTTAAAGTCACAAAAGTGTCCGGCATCTGTTAACGACAGCTTAGGCAAAATTGAATGCCTAATCGACAAGCAACTAATGCGTTTTACCGAGAATAATCCATTTGTCGTTATAACAGAACGTGTAACAAATAACGCATCAATATACCAGATGCCGAATAAAACGATCCGCATAAATTCCGAGTTTTATGTTCCATTGAACGAATTTATATTATTGTATGATAAAATTTCAGACGAAAACATCTCCTTCGACCAGCAAAGACATACATTGATTCTAAATTCGAAGTACGGAGTTAAAACGGATATTTCGGGTATAACTATAGAGAAAAAAATAAATGGTTCGTTAATTACAATTTTGGCAAATAGAAAATTAGGCGATGTTGAAACATGGCTAAAACCTGATGGCTGGTTATTCGTAACAATCGCCTCCGCAATTGCTGATACGATGGAGTTGAATGCAACAAAGCCGGATGGCGCTGTTAAAAGGATTCTGGCTTTTCAATCTCCTACTTCGCTTCAGCTAACATTTCGCGTATCATCCGATGTCGTACAAGCAGAAACAACAATAGAACCAATTTCTAACAATATTTTGATTTCCCTTAGAACACTTACAGCGCTTGAGAAAAGGGAAATAGAAAGAAAAAAACAGGAAGAAAAAAAACAAGCGCGCGATCAAGAACTCAAGCGATGGAAACTTGATGTCATAGTTATAGATGCAGGGCATGGAGGAAAAGACCCCGGAGCTATCGGGGTTAAAGGGACAAAAGAAAAAGACATTACGCTTAGTGTCGCATTAAAATTGGGTCAATTGATAGAAAATAATTTAAAAGATGTTAAGGTTGTATATACAAGAAAATCAGATGAGTTTATAGAACTTTACAGACGCACTCAAATAGCAAACAACGCGGGGGGAAAACTATTCATTAGTCTGCATTGTAATTCGACCGAAAAGAAACCTTCAAATACGAACGGATTTGAAATATATCTTTTACGACCAGGATTGACTGAAGAAGCTATAACTATTGCCGCGCGAGAAAATTCTGTAATACAATTAGAAGAAGGATTTGAAAACAGATATCGGAGACTAACTGAAGAAGAATTCATTATAGTTACTATGGCGCAAAGCGCTTATATGAAGCATAGTGAACAGTTTGCAGAAATTTCAATTAATTCGGTGGCAAAAAGATCTGGCATAAAAATAAACGGCGTTAAGCAAGCTGGTTTTTATGTGCTTGTCGGCGCATCAATGCCAAATGTATTGGTTGAACTTGGCTATCTTTCAAATAAAGAAGAAGAAAAATTTTTAAGAAGTTACAATGGACAACAAAAAATTGCCGACGCCTTATTTGCGGGAATTAAGCAGTTTAAATTGAGATATGAAGAAACATTGAAACAAGAAACAGAAAATTAGAATTTCAATTATATCTTACGCAAGTCTTCCATCAGTTTTTATTAATTATTTTTGTAATTACTCAACCGACTTTTATAATTCAAGCAAAATGATAAATAGGGCGCACTGAATAATTACTGATATTTCATTCACCAAAATTTTCAAGATTCACAATATGACCTCTTATCAATCCTAAATAGAATTTTATTGTAACTTTTTTAACAAAATAATTGATAACCAAAGAATACTTATATAAATTTAGTGAACTAAACCGTTTCAATTATTTCAGCTTGCGTAAAATACTAACTTTAATGTGATTTTAGATGGAGTATTAATATGAAAAAGATTAAAGATATCGCCGCACAATTAAATATACAAGAAGACGATTTAATTCATTATGGAAATTATAAAGCAAAAGTTCCATTGAAATATATTGATCCCGAAAAACACAATAAGAATAACCTGATATTAGTATCTGCAATTTCGCCTACTCCTGCCGGTGAAGGGAAAACAACTGTTACAATCGGATTAACGCAAGGGATGAATAGAATTGGCAAGCAAACAACCGCAGTGCTAAGAGAACCATCGCTTGGTCCAGTGTTCGGAATTAAAGGAGGGGCAACCGGTAGTGGGCGCGCACAAGTAGTTCCTATGGAAGATATCAACCTCCATTTTACGGGCGATTTTTCTGCAGTAGAAAAGGCGCACAATCTGCTTGCGGCTTTAATTGATAACAATATCCAGAATAAAAAATATAACTTGGGAATTGACCCGCGAACAGTGCATTGGAAGCGCGTAATGGATATGAACGATCGATCTCTAAGAAAGATAATTGTTGGACTCGGTGGAACGCTTTCCGGTGTGCCGCGTGAAACAGGATTTGATATAACTGCGGCATCTGAAGTAATGGCAATACTTTGTTTGGCTGAAAATCTTACTGATCTTAAAAAGAAATTGGGGAATATTTTTATTGGATTTACTTACGATAAAAATCCGATTTATGCGCGGGATTTGAAAGCAAGCGGAGCAATGACCGCATTACTTAAAGACGCCATAATGCCAAATCTTGTCCAGACTATTGAGGGAAATCCTGCGCTAATACATGGCGGTCCTTTCGCAAATATTGCTCAAGGCACCAATACGGTTATTGCTACAAAGATGGGATTATCACTTTCCGATTATGTGGTAACCGAAGCAGGGTTTGCATTCGATTTGGGTGCAGAGAAGTTTTTCGATATTAAATGTGGATATGCTGGTTTATCTCCAAAAGCTGTTGTGCTTGTAGCAACTTTAAAAGCACTAAAATATCATGGTAATGCAGATATAAAAGATGTAAATCAACCAAATAAAGAAGCTTTGAAAAAGGGGCTTGGTAATTTAGAAAAACATATAGAGAATATACTTGCTTTCAAAATTCAACCAGTTGTTGCTTTAAACAGATTTACGAATGATACAGATGAAGAATTGAATTACGTAAAAAATCATTGTAAGGAACTTGGCGTTCAAGTATCTATAGCGGATGTATGGGGCAAAGGCGGCGAAGGGGCTATGGAGCTTGCTGAAATTGTTGTCGATCTTGCTAGTAAGTGTAAAAACAAGTACAAACCGACTTACGACTGGAATTGGGACATACCAAAGAAAATTGAGACTATCGCTTTAAATATTTATGGCGCAAAGGCAGTTCAATACACTTCTCGCGCAAAATCAGATTTAGAAAAAATTGAAAAATTAGGTTTAGATAAATTACCGATTTGTATGGCAAAGACACAAAGCTCGTTATCTGATGATCCAAAATTACTCGGGCGGCCCGAGAATTTCTTAATCACAATTAGGGAAATTGAAGTAGCGGCGGGGGCGGGATTTGTTATTCCGATTACAGGTGATATAATGCGAATGCCTGGTTTGCCAGCAATACCAGCGGCTGAAAATGTTGATGTGGATGAAAATGGAAAAATAACGGGATTGTTTTAACCTCGTAGGGGCGATTCATGAATCGCCCCTACATATAGTTTCTCTACTTTTTTTTCTGCTCAAAAACAGAATCATCAATGCCTGTATTTACTTTATAACCCGAATAAATGATTGTCAGCGTTCCGCTTCGCATAGAAGGCAGTTGGGCATTATCGAGAGCTTGTTTTTTCATGTCTATAAAATCACTGCCGCCTTGAGATTTTACTGTTGATGCAAAAGTTGCAATACTTTTTTCCGGTAACCAGAAATTATTCTGAACAAGTAAATAAAAGAATTCAAGCGTTAAAGTTCTTCCTTCATAAGGGGAAGATTCAATTTTTCTGACTGTCCAATTATTACTGCTTATCCAAACTGATAATCGTTGCAAGTGGATTGATTCATCCTTTGCTACTAATAATAATTTGTAATGAGTAATTCCATCTATCGTATCAATTACAAAACTTGCGGAAGTGTAACGCTCTTGAAGAATTGAGGGATTCCAAATAATTCCTTCTTTCGGAAGAAATAAAAATCCCTGCGAGACAAAATGAAGTTTATTCGGCTTTTTAAAATACATAATTGCATTCATATTAGGTATTTGCATCCGCTCCATTTGCACTTCAACATCAATATTCACAATCAAATCGTGAACGCCGTTAAAAGCTTGGACAGCATTTGCTAACACCTCGTCTGCAGTTGGTAGTTGTTTGCTTTTTTGCCCAAAAAGAAATGTAGTTGAATACAATAGTATAAATATTATGCTTTTTTTTATCATCTATACGGCACTCACTATCTGCTAATTTTTAATTAAGCTCTCGTTCCTAATATGAGCTTAGAAACGAGAAATGCAGTCTAACTTATGAACGAGAATTTTCCTTAGTTTTTGTAAGGGCATTGTACAGCAACATCAGAATAGTTGCAAGCGCTCCAATTCCGACCAAAACAAACCAGATAATTTCAGGATTACCTTTTTCTTTTGAAGTCTGATATAACCAACCGCCGATAGGATCGCCGACAAATCTCGCTATAGCAATCGGTAGAAAAGCATATCCCTGGAACAATCCTTGCTGACCTGGCGGAGCGATTTCTGAAATATACTCGTAGTAACGTGGAGCTTGTATCATTTCTCCAATTGCGAAAGCAACTATTCCCGCCGCTATTGTTGGTATGCTTGGGTATATACCGATGATAAGCCAAATTAAACTTGAAACAGCAAATCCGATTACAATTGCGGTTCTCGCCGGAATATTTTTAGTTAATCTATTTATGGGAATTTGCAAAAGTATAATTGCGCCGGCTCCAGCCCACGATTGCACAATCTCATAAGGTGCATCTGGACTGATATAATCAGTAATGTAGTATGGAACAATTATAAACTCCTGCCAGAAAATAATCCAATACAAAGAATAAATAAGTAGGAAAATCATGAACCTAAAATTCGCTAACACGACAAAAAGATTTTTAATCTTCTTCCCTAACGATTCTACAACTTCTGTTTTTTCGCTCTTTACTTCTTTGTAGAGAATCAAATTTACAATCAGCATAGCAAAACAGCTTACAGCAGAGACTAAATACACGAATTCGTTGCCGAAACTATCGCGCACAAAATATGCAATTGTTGGCCCTAACATTGCGCCAACATTTACGAGCCAGTAATAAATTGCAAAACCGAGAGATTTTGATTTTTCGGTTGATGTAACTGCAACTGTTCCCAGTACCGCCGGCTTAATAAAAGAACCGCCAAATGCGGTAAGAACCAAGAATACTACAAGCAACCAGTACAAATTAAATTCACCATAGATGCTTGAGAACATATCCATACCGACAGAGCCGATGAGAAAATATCCCAGCGCAAGAATTGAGAAAGCGATATTGAATGCTCTGCGAAATCCCCATTTATCAGCAAGTGTTCCTCCAAGAATCGGCAACAAATAAATTAATCCGCCGAATAAACCGGAAAGTTGTCCAGCTTCAGCTTCTGTGAATCCAAGTCTATTTCGCAAATAGACCATGAAAACAATTTGCTGACCGTAGTAAGCGAGACGTTCGAAAAGCTCCATTCCATTTGCCACCCAAAATGTCGGATGGAAACCTTCACGCACTTCTTGAATCCTTGCTTTTATGTTCATTTCTTTCCTTTTGAAAAATTGACAGTCGCACAAATGAAGCAATCGGACTATTTCACTAAAAAATATTTTGTTGAATTCTACAACCCGGCTTCTTTAACAAGAGTTGGAGTAATACTTTCCCACATTACAGGCATTAAATGAATACCTCTAACACCTTTAATTTGTTTAAGTGTATTTATCATCTCTACAGCAATTTTAATTCCCTCTTCCTTCGGATCATTGGCTTTTTCTAAACGCTCAATGTATTTCTTATCAATCTTAACACCGGGAACTTCTTGTTTCATATGATATAAAGCTTTTACAGATTTAACCGGCATTACTCCAGCGAAGATAGCGCACTTTTCGTGCAATCCCATCTCAACGACTTTATCCATATAGCGAATGAAAATATCCATATCGAAGACCGGTTGAGTTTGAATGAAATGCACTCCTGCTTTTACTTTTTTATGTAGACGTATTAATTGCATTTCAAACGGTTCAGCAAAAGGATTTGCCGCCCCTCCTACAAGAAAATTTGTCGGCTTTTTCATCTGCTCGCCCGATAGCAAATATCCTTCGTTCATATTTGCTACAGTTGCAATAAGTTGAATCGAATCTAAATCAAATACTCCCTTAGCTTCCGGTTGATCGCCGAATTTTTGGTAATCACCAGTTAAACAAAGCAAATTATTTATGCCGAGCGCCGCTGACCCTAATAAATCGCTTTGGATTGCAAGCCGGTTGCGGTCGCGGCATGTCATCTGCATTATTGGTTCAACTCCCTCTTCCAACAATATTTTTGCCGATGCCAAACTTGACAACCTCACAACAGCGGTTTGATTATCTGTAATATTCACAGCATCTACAATTCCTTTAAAGTATTTGGACTTCTCCCTTATCACCCCATCATCGCAACTTTTAGGGGGACCGATCTCACCGCAAACGATAAATTTACCAGAATCAATTTTTTCTTTAAGCGTCATTAGAAAGGATTTCCTTTAAATTCTTTTTATCATTTCCAACAAACCAGATTGGCGGATCAATTCTTTTCTTAAACACATTTAGCCAAGCCGCTGTTTTCTCTAAATTCCAATTATGGATTTTATTGATTTTATAAAGTAAGCTCAAACGTCCTAATAATTTTGAGCGATAGTAAATTCTGTACCAAACACATTTTCTATCAGAATAGACTTCGCAAGTTCCGCCTTCGCCTGTTCCACCGCAAGGACCATTGCGTAAGCGTTTTGGGCAACGTTGACTGCAAATAAATGCGGTTGAAGATAAAATACATTCTCCGCATTGCTGGCAACCAAAAAGCGGCACTTTAATAACATCTTCAAAGAAAAGTATGACACGTGAGACTTTTCGCTCGCTCGGTGTAATTAGCGGTTTATTATATGATACAAGTTTTTCTAACATTTAATCTTGTGTCCTCTGTGCTCTCTGTGGTTTGCTTTTCATTAAGAATAAAAACTCATTACTCTCATAATGGCATCATAACCTTCTAATTGAAGAACATCTTTTAGACATTCCATAGCAGGGTGATTATCCGGCAACAACGAATAATTACGTTTTACAGAACCAATAATAGTATTAAATCCCATCGGCATTGCCATTGTTAGAAAAGCGCTTTCAAGCGCGCCTTTAACCGGCGTTCCATCGGAACGTTTAGATGGAAGCATTACAGTAAAATTGCTCAATCCCACCGACATATTTATATCTTTAAAATCTGGATCCTCATGAATTAATTTGATTGAATTCATGAGCCGTTTAAAATGTCCTTCAGAGTCGCTTCCAATCGGAACGATACCGGGATCAAAAATTAATTCGTTATTTTTAACACCCGGAATTTTTTCGCGCGCGATTTTCATCATAGTCTTAGCAGTAGCATAAGTTTCTTCAGCGGTTTTATTCATTCTGAGTTCACCGTTTTCATCAGTTCCTTCTGTAACTAATAGAATTGGAATGAAAGATTGTTTTTTATAAATATCGAACATTTGCAAGCGTGCTTGAGAAATAGAATTCAGAATCGGCTTCTTGCCTCCTGCTCTTTCAGCGTTATACGCTTCTAATCCAGCCGCCGCTATTTCCGGGTCGGGCGTATCAATCGAAAGCGGAAGCGTAATATGCTTCTGAATTTCTTTTACAATATCCGCCATAAAACCGGGAGAACGTAATCCCACGTTGACATCGATATAAGCCGCTCCGCCTTGCGCTTGAGATTTTGCCAACTCTACAATACCATTAATATCATTTTTTTCAAACATCGCATGTGTTGATGGGACAGAATCGTTAATTGATTCCGCAATTATTGCTAAACCTTTTATACTCATTTAATTCCTTTTATGATTGAATTATAAAACGACTAAAAATAAGAAAATTTAGGATGAGATTCATGATGTTTTTTACGTTAAGATGTGAGAGAGTTGAACTCTCGATCTACTTGCTGGGTGGGAGTTATCTTACCCGCCGA
>JBBIII010000079.1:0-10442 GCA_037446575.1 Ignavibacteriales bacterium | reverse complement strand
TAATCCTAAAATTGAAAATTTTAATAAGAGTTCATAACATATTGATGAATGTTTAATGTCTTTTTTGCACGTCCAAATTGTGTTAAATGCTCTGGATTTTTGGGGTCAAAATAAACACTCCCACCATCAGTATAAATTTCTTGTGAAATACCATAACGCTGAATATAAAGCATCCAATACTCTAATACGCGGGCTGTGTCTTCTTCCTTGGCAAATCGTAAAATAACTCTACCAGAAGCATCGTCAATAGCAACCAGCTCACAACAGCTCTCACCTCGTTCTTCAAACCACTGGTGATGACTTCCATCGAATTGAATTAATGAACCAATAGCCTCGCGCCGTTCTCGTTTCTTACGTCTACCTGACCAAAGTCCTTCTTTCCATAGCCAGCGAGTTAATGTTTGCCGCGAAATTTCAAGTTGATGATGCTCTAAAAGCTTCTCGGATAACAGTGTAGGCTCATAGTCCAAATAGCGCTCCTTGTACAACTGGATAACTTGTCTCTGTATTTCTTTTAAATATCCGCGATTCAATCTCTTACCTCGTAATCGATGAACTATTCCTGCTATCACATCTTGCAGATATCGTGCTAATATCCTATACATTTGACGTTGGCTTATTTGTAAGCTCTCAGCCATATCTTTTACTGTTTTTTCCCCAGCTTCTTTGCGCTGTATTACCTTCAATCGTTCTATCTCTTTTATGCTTATTGTCAGTCTTTTGTCCATTTCTAAAGTCCTTTCTCTTTTGTACTTTAGGACTTCTAAGATAATTATTACTGACATTTCTATTGGACGCTACTACTAACATTCTTAATGAGCTATTACTTTCTATCCATTTAGAAGCATGTCCATTTTACAAGAAAATACTTTATAAGCATAACTATAACTCGCTGATAAACATTTCCCTTCCCGTAACTATATCTATAACTTTTTTATTGGCAATGTATTTTAAGCGTTCACTTCCTGAAATAAAGGAAAGACGACCTTTCTTATCACGAGATTCACGTGCCACACTTTCAATATATCCCTCTTCGCATTTGCACGAAGACACATTATTAGCAACATCTTCACGTACAAAAAAAGCATTTTTGCCAGAACTATCGGAACCGACAAATTTATAACCCTTCTTTTCAGCTAATATACATAAAGCTTTTAGCGAGCAGCCAGAATACAAATTTGAATAATGGGCTTTCGTTCGGTTAAAATTTGGATCATATGGAATTGTAATAGCAAAATCTTTACCAAAAACACTATTATACTCACAAACAACAATTCGAGGTTGTATTACAGTAATTGCATCCCAAATCCAATAATCATTTCCATCAATATCAATACATAAAAGACCAATATCTCCTTGAAAACCAGATTTAACAAATAGTTCATTGATATTATCTCTATTAACAAAGGATTGAATTGCTGTTAGATCAAATTTCCAGTAAAAATCAAATGTCTTAATTCGAGAAATATATTTTTCTTCGCAATCAATTATCAGACCTTTCCAATTATTATTCATTAGAAGAAATCGGGTGTTCGACTCTCTATAATCACCAACTCCGAATTCAATAAATATCTTGTTTTCGATCGGTACACATCGAATAAGATACTGAATAATTCCATCCTCACGATGTTGAGAAAATATTTTAAATTCAACTTCAGACAAACTACGAGGATTAGTGATAGATTTATGGACATTTAAAATCAATTGGCCCAATAAAATTTGGTTCTCTATAGCCGGTTTATCTAATCGATTGAACAGCTTTATTAATAAGTTTTGAATCAATTTTATCATATGTGTCTTACCTTTTATGTTTGCTCTTTTTGAATACTCCATTTATAAAGTAATATAATTTTCTAAATTTTGTAGGTGAAAAGTATTTCCGAAACGAATATATATCAGCTTCATAATTTGCTTGCATACGTGAAGGATGAACAGCAATATCAAGCGACGAAAGAGGTATGTTCGCAAGTGGATTAAATTCGTGTACAGTATGTGTAGCCATTGTATCGAATCCAATATTTGAAATAAGATTTTTATTCGGGATAATTGCCAAACCATTGTTAGTAATCATAGCATATTGCCAATGTATATCCCACGTATCAATCTTATTTTCATATGCTAATTTAAATCTTCTTGTCCAAAATTTTTTCATGTACGAATTCACAAAATTGCAAGAAAGCTTGTTTTCAAGATATTGGGGGAAAGAAGATAGTTCTACATCATATTTATTCCAAGCTCTTCTCCATGTTGCCCATCCCCAAATATGATTAATTTGTGAAAAATAATAGCTCCCATCCCCTCGTTGTCTACCATCCTGAAAATTAGCTCCGCCGATGTGCATTATCCTCTCGTTATTTCTATAATAATTTAGTAATTCTTCACAGAAGTAAAAGAAAGATAAATCCGGCAAACAATCATCTTCAAGAATAATTCCTTCTTCAACATTTTTATAGAACCACGTTATTGCAGAACTTACAGCCATTTTACATCCAAGATTTTTTTCCAGAAATCTGGTTTTCAATTCGCAATCCCAATCAATATTATCTAAAACCATCTTGCGTGCTTGTTCGCAAAGCTCTGCTTCACCCAACTTGCTCAAACGCGGACCATCCGCAGCTACAAAAAGATATTTCGGCTTAATCGCCCGAATCCGTTGAAATACCAATGCCGTTGTATTAGGTCGATTGAAAATTAGAAAAAGAATTGGCGTCTGAAATTGTTTTGGTTTATTCATTTTATTACATAGCACTGTAGATTGAATGAAATAATCAATCGGATTACTTAAAAAGCATACAAAGGTTTGTTCAAATCTAATGGATTTCTCCATTTTTTCCAAGCGGTTTAATTGTAACTGCGTGTAAAAGTTTATTCTTTTGGCTTAATTATTTAAATGACAAGATGATGCGGTTATTCACTATTCTACTTATTATCTACATATACTTCGTTGCTTTATTCACCTTTATAATTATTTAGCAAATTATGTATAGAGTCGTCTATAGTTAAGAATAGAAAATTTTCAATTTCAGAATACTGATAACCTTAAATTGGTGAAAACAGAAAAAGCAAAGTACTTACACAGATAAAAAACAGCGTGAATGTTGTTTCATATTAAGCTCACGCTGAGTAATTACTATGCTTTTAGATAAAATATTTGCTTCTTAACAAAAGCATAAATTCAAATTTAAATATTCGGTGTTATCATTCATACTTGTGTCTTCTATCTATTTATTCATCATAGGCATAAATTACAACAGAGCAAATATGTGGTGTTGATTTGAAGAACCAATATTTTTGTGGAGTCTAACGTTGTAACTACTAACACCTTTATAGCAAAATTAATAATTCAAATTTTTTTACTAAATTATTTTTTATAAAAATACTTGCTCTTTCAAAATCGTTTTTTTAAACTATACATGAACGTCGCTCGATGGGAACCCAAAAAACCTTGGTGAG
Source organism: Ignavibacteriales bacterium (assembly GCA_037446575.1). Classification (GTDB taxonomy): domain Bacteria; phylum Bacteroidota; class Ignavibacteria; order UBA10030; family UBA10030; genus JBBIII01. Next base: position 6,989 of record JBBIII010000079.1, on the reverse strand, counting down.
ACTATCCCTCCCTGAGTCTCATTACCTGTGTTGGCGCGCGGGATCGAGGACGTTCTTTATTTTTATCCACTCTTTCCAATTCCTCAGCAATCCAATAAATGATATGTCTTGTAGAAAAATTAGAAATTGAAAATATCTACCCAAATAATTATTAATTTTTCAGATGGTTTTGAATATTAACATTCGGTTGCATATAAAACGAACTTAAATATTTAATTGAAAAAGATGAACAGTCTGTCGAACTTTTTCCTACGTTGAAATTAGAAAATACTTCTTTAGAATATGTGGATGAGTACGAAAACAAACCGTAACAAATTACAAATAATTAGCCGAATCAAATCTGGTTGAATATAAACAGCTCTAACTCATTGCTATCGAGAAAAAATTCCCAAAATCATCCCAAAAACGCAAAGCCGCTATACTTTACTTTGTGGCTATGGCTTTTTAATTAAAATTAATTGAATTTATAATAACACGTTACTTGAAAAAATAAATTGTGTTTTATTTAATTAGATTTCTTTTATAGGAAGTCAAAAGTAATTGGAGTAATTATGATACGTGGAACTATTGTAGTTGCAATAGATATTTGCAAAGGTTGTGAACTATGTATAACTGCTTGCCCTCAAGATTGCCTTGAAATGTCATCCGAAATAAATATTAAAGGTTATCATTATGCGCAATTAAAGAATGATACTTGCACCGGTTGTGTTAATTGCGCTATAGTATGTCCCGATAGCGCTATAACAGTCTATCGTCAGGAAAAACCTGTAAAAGAAAAAACGGCGACTAAAATCTAACAAAAAAAGTGTGAAATGTTATGACTCCTGAAAATACCAAATCTGAAGTGCGTTTAATGAAAGGCAACGAAGCGATCGCCGAAGCTGCTTTCCGTGCAGAAATGAAGGCATATTTCGGCTATCCAATTACTCCTCAATCAGAGGTTTTAGAATACCTCACCGCTCATATTAATGAACATCCGGGCGTTGTTGTGCTACAAGCCGAAAGCGAGCTTGGTGCAATTAATATGATATATGGAGCATCAGGCGCCGGAGCCCGTGTAATGGCTACATCATCAGGTCCGGGTATCAGCTTAATGCAGGAATGCTTTTCATATATGGCGTCGGCGCAACTTCCCGCATTAATTGTAAATATTCAGCGCGGCGGACCCGGACTCGGAACAATACAGCCATCACAAGGTGATTATTTTCAGGCAGTCAAAGGAGGCGGACATGGTGATTATCATTTAATTGTTCTCGCCCCCGCTTCAGTTCAAGAAATGGTAGACTTTGTTTTTGAAGGATTTAAACTTGGCGAAAAATATCGCAACCCTGTATTGATGCTTGCCGATGGCGCGCTCGGTCAGATGATGGAAAAAGTAACGCTTCCTCCGAAAGGTTCGCTTCCTCCTAATAATGCCCCTTGGGCAACAACCGGAAAAAGCAAAAACCGCGAACGCAATATTATTACATCGCTTTTCATTCAACCTGAAGAAATGGAAGAAATCAATCAAAAGCTTCAAGCAAAGTACCGTGAAATACAAGAAAAAGAAGTTCGCTGGGAAGAATTAAAAACCGATGACGCAGAAATTGTGCTTGTGGCTTTCGGGCTTACTTCCCGTATCTGTGAAAAAACAATGGACCTTGCGCGCGAAAAAGGAATTAAAGTAGGAATTCTTAGACCCATTACACTATTTCCCTTCCCCTCAAAACCGATAGCAAAATTATCCGAACATGTAAAAGCTTTCTTTACGGTAGAAATGAATGCTGGCCAAATGGTTGAAGATGTTCGCCTATCGGTTAATGGAAAACGTCCGGTTCACTTCTATGGAAGAATGGGTGGAATGATTCCCTCGCCGGAAGAAATTCTTCAACAAGTAGAATTAATATCGGAAAAAATTCAATTGGCGGAAAAATAATATGAAACTTGAAAAAACTATTGACAACATGGAATTAGTATATAAAAAACCAAAAACTTTAACCGATACGCCAATGCACTATTGCCCTGGCTGTGGCCACGGTGTTGCGCATAAAATTCTTATGGAAGTTGTAAATGAATTAGGAATACAAGAAGAAACAATTGGCGTGGCTCCGGTCGGATGTTCCGTATTTGCTTATGATTATATGAACATCGATATGCAAGAAGCCGCGCACGGACGAGCAAGCGCAGTAGCAACCGGAATAAAAAGAACACTCCCAAATAAATATGTGTTCTCGTATCAAGGCGATGGAGACCTTGCCGCTATCGGCACAGGAGAAACAGTACATACAATAAATCGAGGCGAAAATATTCTAATGATTTTCATTAACAATGGCATTTACGGAATGACGGGAGGACAAATGGCGCCTACTTCGTTAATTGGAATGAAAACATCAACTACGCCATTTGGACGCGAAGCTTCGGTTATGGGAAATCCATTGAAAATTACCGAACTAATTGCGCAGTTACCGGGGGCTTTTTACGTAACGCGCCAATCGGTCCATACAACTGCGGCAATCCGAAAATTTAAGAAAGCGGTCGAAGCATCTTTTAAATATCAAAAATTAAATAAAGGAACATGTTTTATTGAAGTTGTCTCCAACTGTCCCTCCGGTTGGAAAATGACTCCAGTTGAAGCTAATCAGTGGTTAGAAAAAAACATGTTCCCGTTTTATCCGATTGGCGATATAAAAGTTCCGAAGTAAATATCGGATAAACTGATTATTTGTAATATGAATATAGCAGGAGAAGAAAATGAGTGAAACGCATGAAATTATAATTGCCGGTTTTGGCGGACAAGGCGTTCTATCTATGGGACAAATTATTGCTTATTCGGCAATGAAGGAGAGTAAAGAAGTAAGTTGGATGCCCTCCTATGGACCGGAGATGCGAGGCGGCACTGCAAATTGTATCGTAATAGTTTCTGATAAACGCATTAGTTCGCCGATCATCACAAAATTCGATTCTGCTATTGTGCTAAATCAGCCATCGCTCAACAAATTTGAAGGTGCTGTAAAACCTGGCGGATTACTTATTTATGAGAAATCTGCAATTCTTAAATTACCTACACGATTTGATATTGAAATTTTTGGAATCGCCGGTTTGGAAGAAGCTCAAAAATTAAAAAGCAAACAAGTTGCTAATATGGTTTTGCTTGGAGCATTTCTACAGTATCTGCCAATTGTTAAGCCCGAAAATGTTGTGAATGCTTTACGCGAAGTATTACCTCCACACCGCCAACATTTAATTCCAATTAACGAACAAGCCTTGATAATAGGCAGAAAATTAGCCCAAGAAAAAATACCGGAAGCGGTTGCAAAATGAATTAGAATAAAAATATTAATTCTACCAAAAGTTTAACAAACTACACGCCCTCAGATAGGCAAGCCAAAAAATTATCACTTTCTCCCAACCGAATAAAATAAATTATTGACATTTACTTAAAGATTCTTTATCGTGATACAGTAATGAAAAACAAGCAACAAAAACCAAATTATATACAGGCTTGGCGGTGGCGATGGCGTAAGTCCGCGCTTCCTCCAAGGTTGCTCTGTTTTATCTAACCTTTATTAGGTGGAAACGCGGACTAAAGCGTTCCCGCCATTTTCATTTTATCCATCGTCGAAAAAACGGGAACCTCTGCAAAAGTTTATTTTCTAATTTCAAATTATTAAACAACATTTTTTGGAGGGTAGTATGTCTCGTAAATTTATGCTCGAAGAGAGCGAAATTCCAACACATTATTATAATATTCTTGCGGATATTCAATCGCCGTTAGATCCGCCGCTACATCCTGGAACCAAACAGCCGATAGGCCCACAAGACTTAGCCGCAATTTTTCCAATGGAATTAATAAAACAAGAAGTGAGCGCAGAAAGATACATAGAAATTCCAGATGAAGTGCGAGATGCTTATGCAACTTATCGCCCGGCGCCGCTTATTCGCGCGTTAAATCTTGAGAAAGCTCTCGATACGCCTGCTCAAATCTATTATAAATATGAAGGAGTTAGTCCGGCAGGAAGTCATAAATTAAACACAGCAATTGCTCAAGCTTACTACAATAAGCAAGCCGGCATAAAACGTATCGCTTCAGAAACAGGGGCTGGGCAGTGGGGAAGCGCACTTTCGCTTGCCTGTAAAATGTTCGGCTTACAATGCAAAGTATATATGGTAAAAGTAAGTTTCGAACAAAAACCTTATCGCCGCTCAATGATTCATGCCTGGGGCGCAGAAGTTGTCGCAAGTCCAAGCACTGATACAAAAGCCGGAAGAGACGCATTAGCTAAAAATCCAAAATCCACAGGAAGTCTCGGTTTGGCAATTAGCGAAGCAGTAGAAGACGCTGCAAGTCGCGAAGATACAAATTATTCGCTCGGAAGTGTTTTAAATCATGTGCTTTTGCATCAAACTGTAATTGGCTTAGAAGCGAAGAAGCAAATGGAAAAAGCCGGAGTGTACCCCGATGTAGTTATTGGCTGTGTGGGCGGCGGATCAAATTTCGGCGGTATCGCGCTTCCATTTATAAAAGATAAATTTGAAGGCAAGAAAATTCGCGCTATTGCTGTAGAGCCGCATTCGTGTCCAACAATTACTAAGGGCGAATATAAATACGATTTTGGCGATGTCGCCGGAATGACCCCGCTTTTAATGATGTACACACTTGGGAATAATTTTATGCCGCCAGCAATTCACGCCGGCGGATTGCGTTACCATGGTATGGCGCCTATTATAAGCAAGCTGTGCAAAGATGGCTTCGTTGAAGCGCAAGCCTACGGACAAGTTGAAGTGTTCGATGCAGCAGTGCAATTTGCTCAAACTGAAGGAATAATTCCCGCACCAGAATCTTCGCATGCAATTAAGTCTGCAATTGAAGAAGCAAAGAGAGCAAAAATTGAAGGGACAAAAAAAACAATTTTATTTAACCTTAGCGGACATGGCCATTTTGATATGAGCGCATACGACGCTTACTTTTCCGGTAAGTTAGGTGAAGGCAATAACAACGGGAAGTAAAAATAAATAGCATAATATTCCAAAAGGGACGGATTCTCTCCGCCCCTTTTTTTATATTTGTAGTATGATAGCAATAAGCCAGAAAGCTAAAAAAAGAATGAATCAATACGGAAAGAACAGAACTCCCTTTCTTTTCATACTTGATTTTGAACTTAAGAATCCAATTGTTATTAAGTTAGAAGATGTTGATGCGGACTCGATCTTATTCAACATAGGCGGATTTTCAAATTCCCCGAATATCATGCATACAGAGAAGGAAATTATTCTTACAAAATTTCCTGTATCCTTTGAAACTTACTATTGCGCTTTCCAAAAAATTATGTATCATCTGTATGAAGGCAATACATATCTGCTTAATCTCACATTTCCAACTCCAATCGAATGCTCTCTGAGTTTGTTAGAAATCTACAATATTAGTCGCTCAAAATTTAAGCTTTATCTTAAAAATAAATTAGTTGTTTTCTCGCCTGAAATCTTTGTCCAAATCAATGGAAATAATATTTCATCTTATCCAATGAAAGGAACTATAGACGCATCAATTCCCAATGCCGAGCAATTGATTTTATCGGACGAAAAAGAAAAAGCCGAACATGCCACAATTGTAGATTTAATTCGCAACGATTTGAGCATGATCGCAAACGAAGTGAAAGTTGAGTCTTATCGCTACATCGACAAAATTACTACAAATAACAAGACATTGCTTCAGGTCAGCTCAAAAATTACTGGCAAACTGCCGGATAATTACAATGAATATATAGGAGATATTCTTTTTAAGCTGCTTCCTGCTGGTTCAATAAGTGGCGCTCCTAAAAAGAAAACTCTCGAAATAATAAAAGATGTTGAAAATTATGACCGCGGATACTATACGGGCATCTTTGGCTACTATGATGGAGCAAAATTAGATAGCGGAGTAATGATTAGATTTATAGAAAACATAAATGAAAAATTATATTTCAAAAGCGGCGGCGGAATTACTTCTTCGAGCGACGCCAAATCCGAATACCAAGAAATGATTGATAAAATTTATGTCCCTATTGCTTGAATCAATAAAAATTCAGAATAGAGCTTTACAAAACATCGAAAAACATAACGCTCGACTAAATAAAGCGCGCAAAGAACTTTTCGGCTTAACGAACTTCATCGATTTACGCGAGATTATTAAAATACCCACCGAGCTGACGGAAAGCATCTACAAATGCAGAATTATTTTTAATGAAAATATTCAAAGCGTGGAGTTCTTGCCATACTCACCTCAGAAAATAAAAAGTCTAAGATTAGTTAACGGCGATGATATAAAATACGAATACAAATACCTGAATAGAGCGGCAATTGAAAATTTAAAAATTAATTGCGGCGCAGATGATATTTTAATAACAAAAAAACTTCGCATTACGGACTCTTCCTTTGCAAATGTTGCGCTGTACGATGGAAAATCTTGGCTAACGCCAACTCATCCACTGCTTAAAGGAACAAAAAGACAATCGCTTATCGAATTAGGAAAAATTAAAGAAGAAGATATTTTCTTAAACGATCTGCGTTGCTTTCAAAAGATTGTATTAATAAATGCAATGTTAGAATTTGATGAAAATGAGGTGATTTTTATAGAAAATGTTTTGCCTATGCAATAACTTAGAAGAGAGTAAATAACCTTCGTTTAGTTAGTAAGAATAATTATCTTCTCAAAAAGTACTTGACATTTAAACCCTCCATTGAAAATTACCGTTGCGTCAATTTATAATAGTAGTGTAAAGCGTCAAAGCCGGTTCTAATAGTTACTATAAGTTTTTAGAGCCAAACCACAGAGTTCGCAGAGGTGCGTGAATTACCACGAAGTTCACGAAGAAATACGAAGTTACACGAAGATCACGAAGAAATACGAAGTTACACGAAGAAACACGAAGGATAAGATAACGTTGCAAATGTGGTGATATTGCGAGAATAGACGCTAAACACAATACGAAGTAACAATTAATATGTATGCTTATTTTCTGTTGTCTATTATT
>JBBIII010000078.1:0-10841 GCA_037446575.1 Ignavibacteriales bacterium | reverse complement strand
CAAATGGTATCCAACAATTGTCTATCGCAATCCAATTCGCATTGTTCCAACAAAAATCATTCGCAAGTCCGTCAATTATTGGTACGAACTTTGTCATATCAATTACGGTTTGTGAATATAGATGACTATTTAGAGCAAATTGAGCAACAATTACGAAAAGAAACCATAATTTTATTATCAAGCTGATAATTGATTGAGAAGAAAGTTTATTCATATTGAAAGGTTTGATTATTTTTGTAAAGTGACAAGCAAAAACAAGCGTTTTATCTTGATTAATATAGTATATTTTCTTAAATACAAACGTTTGCATTTGCAGTTTTATACAAATTAGCAATTGAGTTTCAAAAAGTCAAACTTTTATAAATATTATCAAAGTGATTATATCTGATTTATTATTTTAGTCAATTAGATTTACTTTGGCGGGAGAATGCGCAATGTACATACTTTGTAAATTAAGTGGATTAATTAAAATTATCATCGTTTTTCAAGTTTTTCTTTTTGTACATGCGAAAGGAGCAGGCGGAAATAAATCAATGACGCGAGAAAAAGTATTAATGGATTTTGACTGGCGCTTTGCCTTTGGTCATGCTTATGATGTAAAAAAAGATTTTAACACTGGCACAGGTTACTTTTCGTACATAACAAAAGCAGGTTTTGGGGATGGAGCCGCCGCAAAAGACTTTGACGATCGAGCATGGCGTATAATCGATGTTCCGCACGATTGGGTGGTTGAACTTCCATTTGATTCTAAAGCAAGTTATAGCCATGGTTTCAAAACTGTTGGGAGAAAATATCCAGAAAAGAGCATTGGTTGGTACAGAAAAAAATTTTTTATTCCAGACACCGATCTTGGAAAAAGAATTATGATAGAATTTGGAGGTGTGCACCGCAATTGTATTGTTTGGGTGAATGGATTTTATTTAGGCAGGGAGCGATCTGGTTATTACAATTTCTATTACGATATTACTGATTATTTGAATTACGGCGATGATAATGTTGTTGCAGTTCGTGTTGATGCGACATTGGAAGAAGGATGGTATTATGAAGGAGCGGGAATTTATAGGCATGTATGGTTACATAAAACAAATCCTTTGCATGTAGCTTATAATGGGACTTTTGTATCGTCTGATGTTATGGAAAAATTAGCGGAGGTTACTGCGCGGGTTACAATTACAAATGACTATAGAACAGACCAATCCTTTAACATCGAGCAATTAATTATTGATGCGAAAGAAAATATAGTTGCTAAAAAGCATTTATCTAACCTATTTCTAAAAGCAGGCGCAGAGCAAGAGTATTCTTGTGCATTAAAAGTGAACAATCCTAATCTCTGGTCAGTTGATTTGCCATATCTGTACAAATTAGTAACGCGGATACTTACGAAAGGAAAAATGGTAGACATCTATGAAACCACATTTGGCATTCGAACTATTTTGTTTGATTCACACAAAGGATTTTTTCTGAACGGAAAACATTTACTTCTAAAAGGAACGAATAATCATCAAGATCATGCCGGAGTTGGGATTGCAATTCCAGATGCGTTGCAGGAATATCGCATTAGGAAATTAAAAGAAATGGGATCGAATGCGTATCGGTGTTCACATTATCCACCTGCGCCAGAACTATTAGATGCCTGTGATAGGTTAGGAATGTTGGTTATTAACGAAAATAGATTGTTAGGAACAACACACGAACATCTTGATCTCTTAAAAAGAATGGTGATTCGTGATCGCAATCATCCAAGTGTAATAATTTGGTCAATTGGAAATGAAGAATGGGGACTCGAAAGAAATATTGTAGGCGCCAGAGTTGCTACTACTATGCAAGATTTTGTTAAGAAGCTTGATCCGACACGCCGTGTAACATACGCGCACAGCGGATGGGGCGAGCATGGAATTTCTACTGTTCAGGATGTAATGGGATTTAACTACATTTTCAATGGAGATATAGATAAACAGCATGAGCTATATCCCGATCAGCCAAGTATTGGAACGGAGGAGACTACTTCACGCAACACACGTGGTATTTATATTGATAATCCTGCTAAGGGGCATTTAGCCGCAACTGATAGAAAGCCAAATGGGCGTAGTATGGAAGAGGGAATGAAATTTTATGCGGCTCGAAAATTTCTCTCCGGTTTGTTTTATTGGACAGGTTTTGATTATCGCGGCGAGCCTCATCCGTTTGGTTGGCCTCAGGTAGTATCACAGTGCGGTATAGTTGATCTATGCGGTTTTCCAAAAGATATGTTCTATTATTGTAAAGCATGGTGGAGCGATGAGCCAGTGTTACATATTTTTCCACATTGGAACTGGAAAATTGGCGATACTGTAAATGTATGGGCATATACAAATTGCGAAGAAGTAGATTTGTACTTAAATGGAAGAAATTTAGGTAAAATAAAGATACCAATTCATTCTCATGCCGAATGGAACGTAATTTATGAACCGGGCGAATTAATTGCTCAAGGTTATAAAAAAGGGGAGATAATCATTACTAAAAAAATCGAAACCGCTGGTGCTTCAACATCGTTAAAATTAATCCTTGATAAAGAATTTATTAAAGCTGATGGCGAAGATTTAGCCATAATTACAGTACTAGTTGCTGATGATAAGGGTAGAATAGTTCCGACGGCTGGAAATGAAATTATTTTTACTATTGATGGACCAGCAAAAATTATCGGTGTGGGGAATGGAGACCCTGCTTCGCATGAACCAGATCGCTATTTTGAAAATTCTGAGCAAATTATAATCACAAATCTAAAAGCTAATACAGGCAAATTTTCAGCAAATCTTGTGGAAGTAGTCCCGGAATTTAACGATTCAAATTGGCAACTTATGTTAGATGAGCAGGAAAATTATAGCGTTAAACTGAAAGATACGTCTGAGATGATGATAATTCGAGGCGAGTTTGTTTTGCCAACTATTAATCCCCATTTAACATTTTCCATCTGGCCTAAAAGTCTTGGTGAAGTTCAAGATGTTTTTATTAACGGTAAATGTATTGCCAAGAATATAAAAAGAGGTGATAACGTTCAGCAATATGTTTTGGATAGTTCGATTTTAAGGAATGGAAAAAATATATTTGCCGTTTATGGAAAACCGCTTGCGCCCCGATATTTATATGACAATTTAAACACGGATCCTGGTATAGTACAGATTGTAAGCCCCCCAGGCGCATGGAAGCGGAGAGCGTTCAATGGATTAGCGCAGGTAATTATTCAATCAGAGAAAGAAACAGGAGAAATTGTTTTAAATGCTTTTTCCGAAGGTTTATTGAGCGATAAGATTGTAATTCAAGCAAAACCTGCACCGATTCGTCCGTTTGTATTAGCAAAATGACAAAAAATGAAGCAAGATAATTATTAGATTACTAAAGAAAATTGTATTAATATTTAATGGTTTTAATGCAAAAAATATTATGTAAAATATCAAGGGGAAAGAAAATTGTATAAACCATCACTGATTCGTTATGACGAGATGAAATATGTTCGCTGTGGTAGGAGCGGACTTAAATTACCAATTATATCATTAGGATTGTGGCATAACTTTGGAAACATAGATAGCTTTAGAATTGCGCGCAAGATGCTCCACAAGGCATTTGATCTTGGAATAACTCATTTCGATTTGGCAAATAATTATGGTCCGCCTACAGGTTCCGCTGAAGAAAATTTCGGAATAATTTTGAAAAAAGATTTTTCTTCGTACAGAGATGAAATTCTAATCTCAACTAAAGCTGGCTACCAGATGTGGGAAGGACCTTATGGTGATTGGGGTTCGCGAAAATATCTCATTGCGAGCTTAGAGCAAAGTTTAAAAAGGATGCAAATAGACTACGTTGATATTTTTTATCATCACCGTCCGGACAGAGAAACTCCCATGGAAGAAACAATGCAGGCGCTCGATCAAATCGTTCGCAGTGGCAAAGCGCTTTATGTTGGAATTTCTAATTATCCGCCTGAGCTTACAACAAAAGCCGCGCGGATTTTGCGTTCACTTGGAACTCCATGTTTAATACATCAGGCGAAATATAATATGTTTAGTCGCTGGGTGGAAAATGGCTTATTGCAGGTTTTAGAAAAAGAAGGGATGGGTTGTATAGCATTTTCTCCGCTTGCGCAGGGATTGCTTACAGAAAGATATCTTGAAAAAATCCCAAAGGATTCCCGCGCCGCAAAACCTCACGGCTTCTTAAAAATAGAAGAAATTAGTAATGATAAATTATCGAAAGTTCGTTTGTTAAAAGAGATTGCCTCTAGACGAAATCAAACTATAGCTCAAATGGCAATAGCCTGGATTCTTCGACATCCAGAAATGACCTCAGTATTAATTGGCGCAAGCCGTGTTTCACAAATTGAAGAGGCAGTTGGCGCTCTAAAAAATTTATCTTTTACCAAAAAAGAATTAAGTGAGATAGAAGCAATACTGCATGGTAAGAAAACAAAAATTCAATAATGGGTTTTGGAGAATTTATGAAATTCGGTTATTTCGATGATAAAAATAAAGAATATGTAATTACCAAACCAAACACGCCAAGGTCGTGGAGCAACTATTTAGGTTCTACAGATTATGGAGCAATAGTAACTAATAATGCCGGTGGTTATAGCTTTTTAAAATCTGCGGCTCAGGGCAGGTTCACCCGGTTGCGATTCAATGTCATTCCGATGGACCAGCCCGGTCGTTATTTCTATATACACGATAAAGACTCAAAAGATTTTTGGTCGGCAAGCTGGCAACCCGTTGGCAAATCTTTGAAAGAATATAAATCCGAGTGTAGGCATGGTTCTGCATATACAAAAATCACATCTGAATACAAATCTATCAAAATGGAGACGTTATATTTTGTTCCCTTAGGCAAATGGTGCGAATGTTGGCTGTTGAAATTACAGAACAAAGGAAAGAAAAAAAGGAGACTGAGCATTTTCACTTATGTCGAGTATGCCAACAATTGGAGTCTTTTGCAGGATATGATCAATCTACAGTATTCTCAATATATTGTTAAGATGAATGTTGTAGATAATATTATTGATCATGGAGTAAATGTTATGATGCCTTCATTCCCAGATCAGTTTGAAAACAACGGGCAGGCGCGTCATTCATTTCTTGCGCTTTCCGGAGTAAAAGTAAAAGGATATGATACAGACCGGGAAGTTTTTCTTGGTCCTTATCGTACTTATTCAAATCCCATTGTTGTTGAAAAAGGAAAATGTAAAAATTCAATTGCTATTGGCGATAATGCGTGTGGCGTGTTGCAAGCCGATATTGAATTGCAAGTGGATGAATCCAAAGAAATTATTGTGCTTATGGGAATAGGTAAAGCAGAAGAAGAAGGCAAGAAAGCTGTACAGGAACTCGGAAGTCTCGATAAAGTCTACCAAGAATTTGAGAGATTAAAAAATTATTGGCATTCGCGAATTGAGGGGATGACGGTTAATTCCCCTGATGCAGAATTCAACAGTATGTTTAATACTTGGAATCCGTATAATAATTTAATCACTTTTGCATGGTCGCGAGCGGCAAGTCTTATTTACTCTGGCGAAAGAGACGGGCTTGGTTATAGAGATACAGTACAAGATATGTTAGGAATAATTCATTCAATTCCAACCGAAGTAAAAGAACGTTTAGAATTAATGATAACAGGCCAGGCTTCTACAGGTGGAGCTATGCCGGTAGTAAAACCGTTTGCTCATAATCCGGGTAAAGAAAAAGCCCCATCAGAAAATGAATATCGTTCCGATGACTGCATGTGGCTGTTCAATACAATACCAGCTTATGTAAAGGAAACAGGAGATATCTCATTTTATAATAAAGTTTTTCCGTATGCTGATAAGGAAGAAGATACTGTATTTGGTCATCTGAAGCGGGCAATTCAATTCAGTCTTGAGCGTTCGGGCAAGCATGGTTTTCCTTGCGGACTTTTGGCAGATTGGAACGATTGTCTTGAACTTGGTCAAGATGGTGAAACGACTTTTGTCGCTTTTCAACTTCGTTATGCTCTAAAAACATATATTGAAATCGCAAATTTGCTAAATAATTCAATTGAAGCAGAATGGGCGGCAAATCACTTACAAAAGTTAGATGAGAATTTGGAAAAATATGCTTGGGATGGAAATTGGTACTTGCGTGCATACAGAGCAGATGGATTAAAATTCGGTTCAAAAGAAAATCAAGAAGCAACAATATTTTTAGAACCGCAACCTTGGGCGGTAATTAGTGAACACATAGATAAATTACGTTCGGAAAAGTTATTGGATGTTGTCAGGAAGCGGCTTTCAACCGATTATGGTTTGATGATTAATGATCCACCAGTTGAAAAAACGGATCCGCAAGTAATAAGATCCCGATTATTTAACAAAGGAATGAAAGAGAACGGCTCAATATTTCAGCATACACAAAGTTGGGTTGTTATTGCGGAAACTCTAATTGGCAGAGGAAATCAAGCTTATGAGTATTATCGCAAGTTTATGCCGTCCGCATATAATAACAAAGCGGAGGTAAGGCAAATAGAACCGTATGTCTATGCGCAATTTTCACATAGCAAATATAGTCCGCGCTATGGCGCATCTCGACTTCCGTGGTTGAGCGGCACAGCATCTTGGGCGTACTATACGGCGGCGCAATTTATACTCGGCATTCAACCGCAATATTTTGGACTTAAAATTGATCCTTGTATTCCCTCTAAATGGAAAGAGTTGACAGTAACTCGTAAATTCCAAGGTAAGCATTTCAACATTAGGATTAGAAATAAAAACGGCTCACAAAAAGGAGTTAAGGAAATTCTTATTAATAGTGAAAAAATAGAGGGAAACCTGATACCTTTAAACAAAATGAAAGATACTAACGAAGTACTTGTAGAAATGAAATGAAAGAAATGGAGATTAAATGAAATTCGGATTCTTTGACGACAAAAACCGTGAATACGTAATTACTAAACCAAACACGCCATTGCCTTGGATAAATTATTTAGGATGTGAAGCATACTTTGGAATTATTTCGAATACTGCTGGCGGTTATTCATTTTATCGAGATGCAAGATTACGCCGCATAACTCGTTACCGTTATAATAATGCGCCTTTTGATTTTGGCGGCAGATATATTTACATGCGTGATAATGAAACAGGCGAATTCTGGTCTCCATCCTGGCAGCCAACTCAAAACAAAATTGAAGATTATCAATGCAGGCACGGCTTAGGTTATTCGGTAATAGGTTCGACTTATAAAAAAATAAAAACCGAGACTTTATATTTTGTACCGCTTGGCGAGAATTTAGAAATATGGCAAATCACGGTAACTAATCTAAGTAAAAAACCGCGAAAGCTTTCGCTTTTTTCAAGTATAGAATTTTGTCTCTGGGATGCGCAGGATGATGCAACTAACTTTCAAAGAAATTTCAGCACTGGACAAGTAGAAGTTGAAAATGAAGTTATCTACCATAAGACTGAATACCGTGAGCGCCGAGATCATTTTGCTTACTTTGCTTGCTCGGAAAAACTTGCCGGCTTTGATACTCAAAGAGATATTTTCCTTGGTGAGTATCGAGGTTGGAACAAACCGTTAGCAGTAGAGCGCGGCAAGTCGTTCAATTCATTTGCACACGGCTGGGCGCCTATTGGCTCGCATCACGTCAAGCTCAACTTAAAAGCTAACGATACCAAAACAGTTATTATTCTGCTTGGCTATCATGAAAATCCTAAAGATAAAAAATTTACTCCACTTAGTTCTCAGATAATAAATAAAGAGTCTGTAAAACCTATCATCAAGAAATATTTGAACCAATCAAACGTAAATTCTGCGTTCGATTCACTTTGCAAATATTGGGATAAATTATTAAGCATTTATCAGGTAAAAACACCGGATGTTCACACAAACCGGATGATTAATATTTGGAATGCATATCAATGCATGGCAACATTCAATATGTCGCGCTCAGCTTCGTTCTATGAATCGGGAATTGGGCGCGGACTTGGTTTCCGCGATTCGAATCAGGATTTGTTGGGGTTTGTTCACATGATTCCAGAACGTGCGCGCGAAAGAATTTTAGACTTAGCGTCAACACAATTAGAAACAGGCGGTGCGTATCATCAATATCAGCCACTGACAAAGCGCGGTAATAATGATATCGGAAGCAACTTTAATGACGATCCGCTATGGTTAATTTTAGGTGTATCAGCTTATCTCAAAGAGACAAATAATTGGTCAATTTTGAATGAACTTGTTCCATACGATAATAAAGAGGGGAGTGAAACTCCACTTTATGAACATCTGGAGCGAAGTCTGAAATATACTTTGGAACGACTTGGACCGCATGGCTTACCGCTTATCGGTCGTGCCGATTGGAATGATTGTTTGAACTTGAATTGTTTTTCCGACACACCGGGTCAATCGTTTCAAACTACAACTAATAAAGATGGAAAAGTGGCGGAGTCGGTTTTTATTGCTGGAATGTTTGTATTAGCGGCGCGGGAGCTCGCAGATATTGCCGAAAAACGAGGATTAAAATCGGATGCGGTTGCTTACCGCGAATCCGCAATTAAGATGGATAAAACAATTCACAAGTATGGCTGGGATGGTGAATGGTTCTTGCGTGCGTATGATGATTTTGGTAACAAAGTTGGTTCAAAAGAATGTGAAGAAGGAAAGATATTTATTGAGCCGCAAGGATTTTGTGTATTGGCGGGAGTAGGTATTGAAGATGGGCTTGCATTAAAGGCTCTCGATTCGGTCAATAAATTCTTGGCAACTAAACATGGAATTGTATTGCAGCAGCCAGCTTATTCCAAATATTATTTGAATCTTGGCGAGATTTCATCTTATCCGCCCGGTTATAAAGAAAATGCCGGTATCTTTTGTCATAACAATCCCTGGATAATTATTGCGGAAACAAAAGTCGGACGCGGAGACAAAGCGTTTGATTATTATTCTCGGATAAATCCGTCTGCTCGAGAAAAGATTTCGGAAGTTCACCGATGCGAGCCGTATGTTTATGCGCAAATGATTGCAGGCAAAGATGCGCCAACTCATGGAGAAGCAAAGAATTCTTGGTTGACTGGTACCGCCGCTTGGAATTATTTCGCAATCACACAATACATACTTGGAATACGTCCTACGTTTGATGGACTGATGATTGCTCCGGTTATTCCGACTGATTGGTCAGGATTTTCTATTTCGAGAACTTTTCAGGAAGTCCGTTACAATATAAATGTCAAACGGATAGGACAAGGAAATCAGGTGAAATTGTTAGTGGATGGAAAAGAAATTCAAGGAAATCTGATCCCACGTCCTAACTCAAGTGTCAAAGAAGTCTTACTCGATGTAATACTTTCATAAATATGGTTGTTTATTGTATTAATTGTAAAGGCTATTAATGTAGGGATATCTGAAATATCATCATTAGATGTCATGGGGTTGATAAAAAAGTAAGACAAAAAATCTGAGGAACATCTATAATGGTTTATGGAATTAGCGTAGACCGTGGAATACAAAAGATTTGTCAAAATCGATAGACTTTTAGGACGTTATCAACTTAAATAAATCAGGAGGAATATCATGCACTAATTTTTTTATACAATTTTTTATGTCTTGTAATACTTGCAGTGGTAAACAAAATTTTAACTCAATTCCATTTGCAGGAGTTAGATTTGAGACGGAGTGTAATTTGTTTCGCGTTAATTCCAAATATGAATCAATATCGAAGCCATTCTTTGAAGCCGGGATAAAAAATCTCTTTGACGCAGGTCTACAACCTGTATTTGTAGCTTTATCTTTTGATAGTTTATGTTTTGTTACTATACAACTAATAGCAATATCGTTTACAGTATCTACAAAAAGCAATACGATTAACTTAGGAGAACACCCTCCATCAATGAATTTATATATTCCGAAGTAGACTTCTCCGGCTACAGGCATTGATCTCCCTAATGAGTAAATACAGCTTCAAACTCTCTTTCCTCTTTTAGCATAGCTTCAGCTTCTTCTTTGGTAAGCGGAGAGTCTTCTGTTATTGCATATGTATAATCGATGATTTGATATTTTCTCTTTTCAATATTCCATACAATATCCCATGGTTTATTTTTACCATGTGACCACTGTTCAATCATTTCGCCAGAAGAATCTTTCCACATTTCAGCCAATCTTGCCATTATTTCTATCTCGCGGGGTGTAAATATTTTTTTGTTAAACTTTACTTTATCTTTTGCTTTAATTAAATATCCTTCTACATCGTTATCGTAATAATTTGAGCGTGGAAAGATTGCGAGAAATTTAGATACATCTTCAGGGGAGTTATTATCGGATATAGAATTAAATTCATCTCTAGGATACGGTCCATGGTCGTAAGCATAATATGCTATTCCTGTAACAAATCTCCCTGTTTGATTGAAATGCTCAAAATCTAAAGCAAACAATAGCTTGCACATTTTTTTCTTACCAAGTTTTTTCCAATTGGTGTTTTGAGCAAAATACACCATTGATTGAATAAACTTTTCTCTATTTCTCGAGATATATTGCATAGTATCTGATGTTTACAACCTAAAAGACGTTAAAATAATAGGAATAGATTCATAAAAATACAATACGGTGAATCACGTAATTTAATAGTTATGCCACACCTTTCTTTCTCGCTTAAAAATAAAATAAATTTGATATATTCACAAATTCAAACTGAGACATAATCTAATTCTCTAGTGTTTTTATTCAAATATTAATTTCAAGAGTTTTCTCCCTTTTTCCCGCAACTACATTAGTGAAATTAGCGTATATCTCAATGGTTTTCAATAAGTAAAAAGTTAAACTTGCGTAAAATTTTCTCCTCAGCCCAAAACTCAGATAAAAAATTAATGGATA
>JBBIII010000077.1:0-10977 GCA_037446575.1 Ignavibacteriales bacterium | reverse complement strand
TCTTTTAAGCTCTGTAAAATATATGTATAAAACATTTGCGGAAGGGGAGGGATTCGAACCCTCGATAGCCAAAATGGCTATTCCGGTTTTCGAGACCGGCCGATTCAACCACTCTCGCACCCTTCCATAAAAGAACAATTTTAATGAGCAGCTCTGTAATTTGGAAATGTTTCATCAAGCCATTTACGTCCAACTCCGCTTTTCAAGAATTTTTCTCTTTTTAGAGCTTCACTTTTCGTTTTATATATTTCATGGTAAATTAATATCCATGGAATACCACGAAGCGTAAATGGTGTTTTGCCTGCATTATGTTGTTTCAATCTTATCTCGATGTTCTGAGCAGATCCGACGTATCGTTTCTGTAATTTATTACTCCATATTACATATACAAAATACATATATAATTCCGGTTTTCTGCGCCGGAGGCGCATCAGCCTTTGGCTGAGAGACCGGCCGATTCAACCACTCTAGCACCCTTCCAAATTTTTTCGCCTACAAATATACTGAAAATCGTCTCCTATTTCAAAGTTATTAATGAAACCAAATAGCCATAATAAGTGTTATAGTACATGAAAATAATTTTAAATTTTAAGGAAAAATGCTATGAAAAAAATATCTAATAATTCAATATCATATTTTAGCTTACTTACTCTGATTCTTGCGATGCTAAATTTATTATTACATCATTTTATATATGCCCAGCAAGTGCAGGCAAGCAATATTTATAAATATGTTGCGCTACCTTTAAAACCATCTACCTTATCAATGGATGGTATTTCAAAGAAGACGATGGAAGAGCATTATAAACTTTATGTTGGGTATGTCAATAAATCAAACGAAATACTTGAAGCTCTTACAACTGTAGATCATTCTAAAGCAAATCAAACTTATAGTATGCTACGAGAATTAAAAATGGAACTGACATTTGCTATAGGCGGTGTTAAAAATCATGAAATTTATTTTGATGTTCTTGGCGGAAAAGGTGGAAAACCCACTGGTAGACTGCTGAAAGAAATTGAAAAGAATTTTGGTTCGTATGAATTATGGGAAAAAGATTTTAAAGCGACCGGACTGGCTGCTCGTGGTTGGGTATGGCTCGCTTATGATTATGACACTGGAACCTTGTTTAATTTTCTTGGCGACGCTCAAAATACTTTCCCTATTTGGAATGCGGTTCCAATATTAGCATTAGATACTTATGAACATGCATATTTTATTGATTATGCAGTTGATCGTAAAAGTTATATGGAGGCATTTATGCGCAATCTTGATTGGAGTGCAGTTGAAATGAGATTTTCAAAAATTCAAAATGTTAAATAAAGGAAACAAATATGGCAATCGAAGTTGGAAACAAAGCCCCAAATTTTAAATTATTTGACTCTGAAAAAAACCTGCGTTCATTAGAAGAATATAAGGGAAAGAAAGTAATACTTGCATTTTATCCGGGCGCATTCACGCGAGTATGCACTAATGAAATGTGCGCTTTTCGCGATTCATTTTCGAATTTTAATGAATTAAACGCGCAGATATTAGGCATTAGCGTTGATTCCCCTTTTACTAACAAAGCGTTTGCAACGCAAAATAATTTACAATTTTCATTGTTAAGCGATTATACACGCGAAGTGAGTAAGTTATATGGCGGTGTTCATGAGGATTTTGCGGGAATGAAGGGTTACTCAGCTTCAAAGCGAGCAGTATTTGTAATTGATGAAAATGGAATTGTAAAGTATATATGGATTTCAGAAAATCCCGGTGTAGAACCAGATTATAAGGAAATCAAAAAATATCTCAGTTAATTTTAGCTTTGAATTTCAAATAGATTATCATTATTCTATTGCGAGTTAATTAATTGCTAAAGTTTTGTCAAAATGCTTCATTAATAGATTCCCCGAGCCGAATTAGGAAATTTGATTTATTGGAGAGCAACAAAGAAAAGAGATTTGTTTTACATTTTAATTAAAATTAAGTAGCGATGAGGATAAATAAATTATTTGCTGAATTATAGGATAATTTATGCCGCAAATGTACATAACTCGACGCGAAGTATTCAGCGCATCTCACCGTCTTTGGAATGAGAATCTTACAGAAGAACAGAATTATGAGCTATTCGATAAATGCGCTGGTAAAAATGGACATGGACATAATTTTATTCTTGAAGTAACTGTAAAAGGAGATGTTAGAGATAAGTCCGGTTATGTTATAGACCTGAAAAAGTTGAAGAAGATAATAAGAGAAGAAATAATTCAAAAGGTTGATCATAAACATTTGAATTATGATGTTGATGCTTTAGTTGGGATAATTCCGACTGCAGAAAACATTGTGCGCGCATTTTGGCAAATACTTGCAACTAAAATTAGCGACGCGAACCTTGTATCTATTCGTTTGCAAGAGACAGAAAATAATATGGTTGAATATAAAGGTGAATAATGACAATTGAGAATGAATCAAATAAAACAAAGATTATCAAAGATTTTCTAATTGAACTTGGTGAAAATCCAGAAAGGGAGGGTTTGCGCAGAACTCCGGAGCGTGTTTCGCGTATGTATGAATTTCTGACTAAAGGGTACAATCAAAATATAGAAGAAATATTGAATGGAGCGGTTTTTGAAGAGAAGTACAGTGAAATGGTTATAGTTAAGGATATCGATTTCTTTTCATTATGTGAACATCACCTTGCGCCGTTTTTCGGGAAATGCCATATTGCTTACATTCCGAATGGTCGAATTATTGGTTTAAGCAAGTTGCCAAGGATTGTAGAAATTTTTGCGCGGCGGCTTCAAGTTCAAGAACGACTAACACAGCAAATAGCCGATACAATCTACCATTATGTAAAACCGCTTGGCGTTGCAGTTGTTATGGAAGCGCAACATCTTTGTATGATTATGCGCGGAGTTGAAAAATTAAATTCTGTAGCTACCACGAGCGCAATGTTAGGCGCATTCAGGAATGACGAAAAAACACGCAGTGAATTTCTCACTCTTATCAACAAAAAAATCTGATTCAAATGAACGCTCACTCTCAACGCATTGTTTGGATTACAGGCGCAAGCACTGGGATAGGAAGCGCATTAACAGAGTTGTTCGCTTTACATGGCGATATTGTTGTTGCAAGCGCAAGAACAGAAAAAAAATTATCTGACCTGCGAGCCAAAATTAACTCCAACGGTGGAATTTGTCATACAATATGCTGTGACGTTCAAAATCAAATATCAATTCAAGAAGCCGCCAAGAAAATTCTCGACTCGCAAAAGAAAATTGATATACTGATTAATAATGCGGGAGTTACATATTTTAAGGATTTCATAGATACATCAATTGAAGAATTTGATCATGTGATTAATACAAATCTTAAAGGAATCTTTCTTACAACTAAATCAATTCTACCATCAATGCTCGAAGTGAAAAATGGACTTATAATAAATATATTATCATATACTGTAAAAGAAGTATATGCCAAATCTGCTGGTTATTCGGCGTCCAAAGCTGGAGCTGAAGCGATGATGAACGTGTTACGCGCCGAAGTTAGAAGGCAAGGAATAAAAATTGTAAATGTTTATCCAGGTGCCGTTCACACCCCGATTTGGAATTCAAAACAGCTCGAAAAATATGGGAGCCAGATGCTGGCGGCAGAACAAGTAGCAGAAATGATTTATCAGGTTTCGATTCAGCAACCATCGCTAATGGTGGAAGAAATAATTTTACGGCCGCAAGGTGGGAACTTACAGTCTTAATATGTAATCTAAGACTTCGAGTTAAAATGCTTAATGGAAGTCGTTCCTTGATGGTTAAATCTATGGATGAAATGCTCGAAATAATTTAGAATTTACTTAAGCATTTAACTTGAAACACAATCCATCATTTGATATATTAATAAAGAAAATGAAAGATAATAATCACTTCAATAATTACCTGAACAGCATTTTCCTATCATTTACTTTTATATTTTGCGGCTGTTCGATATTTAAACCTGTTGGCGATATTATTACGCGTGGATATGATAACACCGTATCATATTTCAATGTTTATTATAATGCATCTAGAATTTTTAGCGAGGCAGAGGATGAAATTAAAACCGCAGAAAAAACAGCGCGTAGTAAAAGTTCAACAAATCAATTTAATAACCAAACGCCGCAAATTTCTGGTACTGCAAGGCAAAAATTTAGCCAAGTAATAGATAAATGTTCATATATTCTCGCATTTTATCCTGCAAGCAGTTTGGTTGATAATTCACTTTTTCTTATAGGCAAGTCATTCTATTATCAAATGGAGTACATGAAAGCAGAAAGAAAATTCGAGGAATTGATAGCTCAATATCCGAAAAGCTCTTTAACGCTGGAAGCCAAATTATGGAATGCGCGAACAAAAGAAAAACTTGGAAACCTTGATGAAGCAATAAAATGGTGCGAAACAACAATAGAAGCGGCAATAGCTGATGACGATAAAGAAATTGAAAGTCAAGCGCGGTTGCTTAATGCCGATATTTTGAATAATAAAAATGAACAGGATAAGGCTATAAAAGAATATGAAATTGCTATTGAGCTTTCAGATGATGACGAAATGAAAAGCAAAGCTCAAATGAACATGGCAAATATTTACTTTGGAAACGGTAAATATGCTATGGCGGCGGCAGCTTTTTTAAAGGTTGGAGAATATACATCGGATATTTATCTCAATTATTTTTGCAATTTACAAGCGGCAATTGCTTTCAGAGAAATTGGCGAATATGATAAAGGTATCGAGATTATTAATTCTATGATAGAAGATTTTAGGAATAAAGAATATTTACCTTCATTACTCTATGAACGAGCCAATGATTATGTAGCCGTAGGAAAACTGTATGAAGCGATTGAAGAATATAACTATGTTGATACAACCTATAAGAACACCGAACACTCAACAATGTCTGCATATCAACTTGGAAAAATTTACATCGAGCAAGAAATAGATTATGAATTGGCGTTTAAGTATTTTACAAAAGTTAGTTCCTCTCCAGCTACAAAAATAACTCAAGATGGAAAAAGTAGACAATTAGCTTTTACGCGATACTTTGATGCTAGAAGAAAGATTGCCAAAGCAGATAGCTTGTTATTTATCTTTCAAGAAAAATCGAAAGAAGGGCAAGTCGACTCAATCAACATTTCCAACCCCGACACATTAATAAATCAGATAGCAAATATAGATTCTGTACAAACAACTGCTAAAAAAATTATTGCGAAACCAATCATACTAAACATAGATTCAATAAACGGGATTAAATCAGTAGCAGCGCAAGAGCTGGGGGATATATTTTATTCGGATATATTGGTTCCTGATTCCGCATTCTATTGGTATAATCAATCATTGACTTGGGAATACAATCCGAAAAGAAGTCCAAGGATATTATACATACTTGCGGAACATTCTCGAAGATACCCTGAAATGAAATACCCGTTACCCGAAGAATATTATCAACAACTCGATAGGGATTTTCCTGAAACAATATACGCTATTGAAGCAAGACGATTCATAGGTAAAGAAAAACAGATTGCTAAAGTGGATTCAGCGGCTTTAATGTACCAGGAAGCAGAAAAGCTAATTGAAACAAACAATTTTCTGAAAGCAATTAGTAGTCTAAGCAGAATTGCACATTTATTCCCTAAATCAGAATATTCGGCAAAAAGCGGATACGCTATTGCATGGATTTATGAACACAGATTGAATAAACCTGAAAGCGCTCTTGTGTATTATAAAAAGGTGGAAAAAGAATATTCCGGAACAACATATGCAAGCGCGGCTGGTAAGCGAACTTTTGACGAATCGAAAATTGACACGTCAAAGCAAAATGCGGCGCTTCAAAAAGAACAAGGCGAACAATCACAGATACAAGACATTAAGGAGGAATCTGAGATTGACGAAAAAGACATCAAGCAAAATCCACCAGATGTTTTTAAGGATGATAAAGATGGTAGAAGAGGGAGAACTCCTTTTAGAAAACCAGCAGATCGTCCTGATAGGTGATAAAAGTAAAAAATAACAATGATTCAACAAGTTTGCGAAGTTCAATCGTGTCAGGAAGTTGCCGAAAAGATTTTTCTGTTGCGCTTTTATTCTGAAGAAATTTCAAATTCAGTAAAACCTGGCCAATTCGTTAATATTCTTGCGAGCGAAAATGGAGTCGGTCCGCTTTTGCGGCGTCCTTTCAGCGTTTCGCGTATTGTGGATAATTCGTTGGATATTTTGTTTCATGCAGTAGGCGTTGGAACAACAATTTTATCTCGCAAACGTAAGGGAGATAATATTGATGTTCTTGGTCCGCTGGGGAATTCATTTAAAATAGACGGAGATTATGAGACGGCGATAATTGTTGCGGGCGGTATTGGCGTAGCGCCATTTCCTTTTTTATCCACTGAATTAATTAAAAAAGGCAAGACAATTTATACATTATTAGGATTCAGAAGTTCGAATTTTAAATATTCTTCCTATTTAAAAAATACACAAATTGCAACTGACGATGGAAGCGAAGGTTTCAAAGGAAACGTTGTTCAGTTACTCGAAAAGTTTTTTGAAAATAATAAAGAAATAAAAAGCGCAAAAATATTTGCTTGCGGTCCTACTGTCATGTTAAAATCACTTGCAAAGCATGCTTGTGAAAAAAACATCTGCTGTGAAATTTCTCTCGAAGGTCAAATGGCTTGCGGCGTGGGAATTTGTCAGGGTTGCCCAGTTGAAAAAAATAATGTTGATATGGATTATGCGCTTGTTTGTAAAGATGGTCCTATATTTTTAGCTGATCAAATAAAATTATAATTAATGTTTAATGAAATCAGACGTTATAACATCATTTAAAATACGCGAAGTCGAATTTAAAAATCGAGTGTTTGTAGCTTCTGGCACATTTGGTTACGGCAACGAGATTAATGAATTAGTGGATATCAATCAATTAGGCGGAATTTTTACTAAATCCCTTTCATTAAAACCGCGTAAAGGAAATCCGCCTCAGCGTATTGTCGAAACGGCAAGCGGTATGTTAAATACGATAGGATTAGCGAACATAGGCGTTCACTCATTCGTAAAGGAAAAACTTCCCGATCTCAAAAATTACAAAACGCATATAATTACTAACATAGCGGCAAGTTCTAAAGAAGAATTTTGCGAAGTAGTTAAAATTTTGGAAAACTATAGTGGAATTGCAGGTTACGAGATAAATGTCTCATGCCCAAATGTCAAAGAAGGCGGAATAAACTTTGGCACAAATAGTAAAATGACGGCGGAAATTGTGTCAAAACTTAGGAAGTTGACAGAAAGGCCGTTAATTATTAAACTTACACCAAATACAACTCACATTTCTGAAATAGCAAGAGCCATTGAAGATTCGGGAGCCGATGCAGTTTCGGTTATTAATACGCTCATAGGCATGGCTATAGATATTAAAACTCGAAAACCTAAATTATCAACAGTAACCGGAGGATTATCTGGACCAGCTATAAAGCCAGTGGCATTGGCAAAAGTCTATGAGGTTGCAAAAGCCGTCAAAATTCCGATTTTTGGAATCGGTGGTATTTCGAATACAAACGATGCAATAGAATTCTTATTAGCAGGTGCAACAGCTATTCAGGTAGGGACAATGAATTTTGTTGATCCGAACATTTCTGTTAATATAGTAAATGGCTTCAAAAGATATGCAGTAGAGAATGGAATTTCGGATATCGGAGAATTGGTAGGCGCGCTTAATGCAGATGTTAAGTATTCTGTTTTACAATCATGGTTATAAAGCGTCATAAACATGCATTCATTTAATTCTAATTACAGATGACCTACGCGGAATCAATTCAATATTTATTTAATTTGCAAAAATTTGGAATGAAGTTTGGATTACTGGGAATTCGGAAGCTACTAAAATACTTAGGCAATCCAGAAAACAAATTTCCATCTATCCATATAGCCGGAACGAATGGCAAGGGTTCCACAGCTTCGATGATAGCATCGGTTTTTACAGCAGCTGGTTATAAGACAGGTCTTTATACATCGCCTCATTTAATAAAATTCAATGAAAGAATAAGAATTAATGGTAGACCAATAGCTTCAAAAGAGATTAAAAGGTTGGTGAATAAAATTATTCCTGAAGTAGAAAAAAATAGATCTACATTTTTTGAAACTGTTACGGCTATCGCATTTAAATTTTTTGAAGAATCGAAAGTTGATATTGCGGTAATTGAGACAGGATTAGGCGGACGGTTAGACGCTACAAATGTAATTAAACCGCTTGTTTCTGTAATTACGTCAATTGGTTTAGAACACACTCAGATACTTGGCTCGAGTATCGAAAAAATAAGTTTCGAAAAAGGGGGTATAATTAAACGCGGTGTTCCATGTGTAACTGGCGCACAACAGGATAAAGCTGTACGAGTACTACGCAATATTTGCGAGGATCGAAAATCCGAATTTATACATGTTAAACCCATTGATATGCAAATACGAAAATCAGATTTAAATGGAATGGTAATAGACGCGACAACAGTATTTGGTCGCTTAAATGAACTTGAAGTTGCATTAGCGGGTAATTATCAGGCGTTAAATACGTTAGTCGCTTTAACGGCGATTGAAGTAGTTGTAAGGGGAGGAGATTTCAAAATTGATGAGAAAGATAAAAGAAAAGGTCTAAAAAATATCTATAAGTATACAGGGTTACAAGCGAGATTATCAGTTGTTCGGAAAAGTCCATTGATAATTGTAGATGTTGCTCATAATCCGGCCGCGGTTTGTTCATTATGTTCTACTTTAAAAAGAATATATAATAAAAGATTTAATATTTTAATTGGATTGATGAAAGATAAAGACTATAAGAAAATAATAGCTCAACTAAAGCCGATAGCAAATTGTATCTATGCTGTTACCGCAAAAACTGAAAGGTCTAGAAATTCAATTGACTTATATGAAGAGTCGAAAAAAAATCGGATGAAATCAAAAAGATATAGAAGCGTTGCAGAAGGAGTAAGTAATTTGATTAAGAAGACTGGACAAACGCCAATACTTATCACCGGCTCTCATTTTGTTGTAGGCGAAGCACTTGCCTTTTTGAACAGAGAAAAATACTTGACAATTAACCAATAAACGTGTACTATGTGTTTGGAAGTTCAGAGAGAAAATAAAATTTCCTGTCTATCCAACCAAGGTTACTTCAAAAAAAATATTGATTCCATTCTAATTTATTGATTGAAAAAATTTACATCTAAAATGTTTTTAAGATTTTCAATTTTTATGTTCCACTATGTTTAAAGGTGATTATTCATGACTATGGATATTAATGAACTGAAGTCCAAGAAAATTGCAGAACTAAATGCAATTGCAAAAGAACTCAACATAACGGGCTATAGCGATCTTCGCAAGCAAGATTTAATATTCAAAATCCTTGAAGCTCAAACTCAAAAGGACGGGCTTGGATTTAGCAAAGGAGTATTAGAGGTTCTACCAGATGGTTATGGTTTTTTGCGATCTGTGGACTATAATTATCTTCCCTCACCAGATGATATTTATGTATCGCCATCGCAAATTAAAAAATTTAGTTTACGAACAGGTGATACAGTAAGCGGTCAGGTGCGTCCGCCAAAAGAGGGGGAAAGATTTTTTGCGCTTTTAAGGGTTGAGGCTGTAAATGATGATCATCCCGAGTTAATAAAGGAAAGAGTGCTGTTTGAAAATTTAACGCCAATGTATCCGGCGCAACGAGTAAAATTAGAGACTGTCCCGGGCGAATACGCAATGCGAATACTTGACCTGCTTGCTCCAGTTGGGAAAGGACAACGAGGCATGATAGTTTCGCCGCCAAAAGCCGGAAAAACAATTTTATTACAGAAAATGGCTAACAGTATTACACGGAATCATCCGGAAGCAAAACTGATAGTTCTTTTAATAGATGAACGACCTGAAGAAGTCACGGATATGGAAAGGTCTGTTAGCGCTGAAGTAGTTAGTTCAACATTTGACGAGCCGCCAGAGCGCCATGTTCAGGTTGCAGATATGGTATTAGAAAAAGCTAAGCGAATGGTTGAATCGAAAAAAGATGTTGTTGTGCTTCTTGACAGCATAACACGACTTGCAAGAGCGCATAATACAGTTGTGCCTCATAGCGGGAAAATACTTTCCGGCGGTGTTGACGCGAATGCACTACATAGGCCAAAAAGATTTTTCGGCGCCGCAAGAAATATTGAAGAAGGAGGAAGTTTAACAATTATTGCCACTGCGCTTGTTGAAACAGGCAGTCG
Organism: Ignavibacteriales bacterium; assembly: GCA_037446575.1. Lineage (GTDB taxonomy): Bacteria > Bacteroidota > Ignavibacteria > UBA10030 > UBA10030 > JBBIII01. The sequence goes on along the minus strand of JBBIII010000077.1, from coordinate 737 downwards.
TATGGATGAAGTGATTTTTGAAGAATTCAAAGGCACGGGCAACATGGAAATTGTGCTTGATCGAGCGCTTAGCGATAAAAGAATTTTTCCGGCGATCAACGTGAACCGATCTGGAACTCGAAAAGAAGAAATGCTGCTCGAACCCGATGATTTGAATCGTGTTTGGATACTTAGAAAATTCTTAAGCGATTTAGAACCAAGTGAGGCAATGGAACTTTTACTGGATAAAATGCGAGGAACAAAAACAAATAAAGAATTTTTAAAAGTGATGAATAGTTAATTGGTAAGGCACGAACCAATAAGTGATTAGCATATCGAAATCAAAAATAGTTTAACATCCATCTATATCGCGCATTTCAGCTTCCTCTTTTAAATATTTAATAAAGCGGTTGTTTTTATCTACTAGAATATTGATTGGTTTTTTCGGGTGGTCTGTAACCTGAAACGACATAATAATTATCTCATCGCCTTTGTGTATAAGATGGGATGCCGCGCCGTTCATACCGATAATTCCTGAATTCTTTTTCCCTTTAATGACATAAGTTTCAAGTCTATTGCCATTATTATTATCTACGACAAGCACTTTTTCGTATTCTGCAATATCGGCAAGTTCCATAAGTTCTTGATCTATAGTAATTGAGCCGATATAATGTAAATCGGCACTAGTTACGGTCGCTTTATGAATTTTTGAACGGAGATAAATCCTCATATTTCTTTCCTAATATGTTTAATTAATT
>JBBIII010000076.1:0-11206 GCA_037446575.1 Ignavibacteriales bacterium | reverse complement strand
GCGTTGAACAATACACCGAGAAAGTAAATCTTGAAGCAGGAAAAGAATATCCATTTGTCGTTGAAACAGAGAACTACTCAACTGGCGCCGCAAAAATGCAATTGTATTGGAAAACACCTTCAATTTTTGAACGCGAAAAAACCAAAGAATTATCTAAGAAAGAAAGAGAGGTCTATTTTCCAATCGGCGCAGATTGGTATGATTTCTGGACAGGTAAGAAAATCAAAGGCGGCGTAAAAATTATTGCTAACGCTCCAATTGAGATTATGCCATTGTATATAAAATCCGGCTCTATTTTACCTATTGGACCATTTCTTCAATATTCAACCGAAAAACCAGCCGATCCGATAGAATTAAGAATTTATCCCGGTGACAATGGAACTTTTACTCTATATGAAGATGAAAACGATAACTATAATTATGAAAAAGGAATTTATGCTACAATAGATTTCCAATGGAACGACAAGAAAAAAGTTTTGACCATTGGCGAACGAAAAGGCAAATTTCCCGGAATGCTGAAAGAACGAACATTTAATGTTGTAATAGTATCAGATAATCATGGCACGGGAATAAACGATTCTGAAAAAATAGATATGATCGTAAAATATCGAGGGGAGAAATTACAAGTTAAATTTTAGCCGCACTCTTTAGAAGATTTACTTCTCATAGGTTGCTCTAAGCTGTGAAGGAGTTGCATTTCTCAACATCGAGTAAAGATGTCAGACACTTTTCTAAGGATTGTCTTACTTAAGTGTCAGACATCTAACTCCGAAAACTTAAATATCATCTGGTTACAATAACAACGAAAGCATCTTTCAATCCATCGCTAGTCGCATGCAGTGTAATTTTCCCTGCTCTATCATTCGATTGTATCACTGCAAGGGCAAGTCCGTGAAATGCTTTTCGTTCATTTGCCTTAAATGATTCTAAACTAGTTTGCAGTCCATTATCAACGCCTATAAGTTTTCCTTTTCCGCTTACAGAAAATTTTATAAGATTATCTGCAAACGGGACAAGCGTTCCCTGTTCATCAAGAACTTTTACGGTAACAAAAGTAAGATCAATTCCATTCGCCTTAATTTTTTGCCTATCAGCTTCAAGAGCAATTTTAAATGGAGCGCCTGCGGTTTTTAATTCTCGTGTTAGGATTATTTTTCCTTTTGTGCGTCCTATAGCTTTTAGCGTGCCGGGTTTAAACGTGGTTTTCCAAGTTAAATGTAAAGAGTCTCCATTTTTTTTCTTTGCTCCTAAAGATTTCCCGTTAAGAAATAATTCAACTTCTTCGCAATTTGTATATGCCCATAAATCTATTATTTGCCCCTCTTTCCAATTCCAGTGCGGAAAAACATGAAGAACAGGTTTATTTGTCCATTCGCTTTGATACATGTAGTAAGGATCTTTTGGAAATCCGGCTAAATCAATTATTCCAAAATAAGAACTACGCGCAGGCCAGGGATATGGCGTTGGCTCGCCAAGATAATCGAATCCTGTCCATATATATTGACCGGAAAGAAAATCGTGCTTCTTCATAATTTTCCAAGTTTCCATATGAGTAGAACCCCAAGGCGCACTGCAATTATCGTATGAAGAACAAGTTAAATCCGGATTTCCGTCTGTCAAAGGTACATCCCATCTGGGAGGCCAGCGGCGTACGCTATCCGAAGGCATGTCATAACTTCCGCGTGTGGTTAATGAAGAGACTGTTTCAGTGGCGAGAAATTTTTTACCCGGATAAATTTTTGGAAATTCGGAAAATGAATTATGCGCATAATTATACCCAATTAAATCTAATGCGCCTGAACGAATTACAGGGTTATCCGGACTTTGATCGTTGCATGCGGCGGTTATCGGACGTGTCGGATCAAGCTTTCTTACAATAGCCGCTAATTTCCTTGCAATGATTATTCCACTGCTATCGTTCTTGTCCCATTGCTCCATAACTTCGTTGCCGATACTCCAGCTAAAAATGCTTGGGTGATTTCTATCCCGTAATATCATATCTTGCAAATCGCGCGCATGCCACTCATCCCAATCTAACGAGTAATCGTATTTTGTTTTTCCTTTTTTCCACACATCGAATGCTTCATCTTGAACAATAAATCCCATTTGGTCGCAAAGCTCTAACAGCTCCGGCGCCGGCGGATTATGTGAAGTGCGAATTCCATTAACGCCCATTTCTTTTAGTATCTGTAGCTGTCGTTCAATAGCTCGCTTGTTAATTGCCGCGCCCAAGCAACCGAGATCGTGATGCATGCAAACGCCATTTATCTTTACCCGTTTGCCGTTAAGCAAAAATCCTTTTTCAGTATTGAACTCAAAGTAACGTATTCCAAATGTTGTTACATAATAATCCTTTATTCTTCCATCAACTATAATCGTAGTCAGCGCATTATAGAGATTAGGATTTTCAATAGACCAGAGCTTTGGTTTTGTTACATCGAGATTTTGCGTTATTTCTTCGACAGAATTTTTTGCAAGAATTTTTTTTGTTTGGGTTGCCGCCGCTCTTTTACCCGATTTGCTGTAAATTGTGGTGCGTAAAAGTATGGACTTATTTTCAGGATAATTGTTTCGGACTTTAGTTTGAATAACAACTTTTGCTTTTTGCTCAGATACACTTGGAGTTGTTATATATGTTCCCCAATGATCAACATGTAATTTATTTATTTTTACTAACCGTACATTTCGATAAATACCGGAACCGGAATACCAGCGCGAATTCGGCTGTTGAGAATTATCTGCTTTAACAGCAATGACATTCTGTTCCTTTCCATATTTTAAATAAGGCGTTAACTCGTATCGGAAAGAAGTGTAACCGTATGGACGTTTACCCAAATAATGCCCGTTAATCCACACTTCGCTATTTCGATAAACACCATCAAAGTCTATAAAAACTAATTTTCCTTTGTCAGTGTTAGGAATCGAAAAAGATTTTCTATACCAGCCGATTCCCCCGGGCAAAGCGCCGCCGCCTGTACCTGCAGGGTGATCCGGACTGAATTCGCCTTCAATACTCCAATCGTGAGGAACATTTAATACTCGCCATTGAGTGTCGTCAAGCTTTACATCATGACCATCAGTTACTTCGCCTAAATTAAATTTCCAGTTCTTATTAAAGTTCTCGATTTTTCTTCCATCTGCAGAATATAAATATGAATTAATTATGAGTGATAAAATTGGAAATAAAATCAATCCTATTATTCCGGATTTAATGTAACGAGTAAAATTAACCATAACTTTCCTTTGAAATTGTAATGAATGATTTTATGCTTTTCGTTAATAAGAATTTAGGTTTTTGTTCAATTTAATTGTTTGCCCTTGTTTTAATTCTAATAGCTTTGTTTGCTGACCATATCGAACTTTACATTTTCTGCCGGAAATACTTTTTATGTTCGCGCTATACAGTGTTCCCTCACTCCATTCTATGTCAACTTCAAACCCGCCTCGAGCACGTAAACCTTTTACGCTTCCATTTTGCCATAATTTTGGAAGCGCTGGTAACAACTGGATTTCTCCCGTATGACTTTGCAATAGCATTTCAGCAATTCCAGCGGTACCGCCAAAGTTGCCATCTATCTGAAAAGGAGGATGAGTGTCAAATAAATTCGGAAGTGTTGACTTCTCTAATAGTAATCTTAAATGTTTGTAGCATTCTTCTCCATCTAACAAACGAGCATAGAAATTTATTATCCAAGCTCGGCTCCAGCCAGTATGCCCTCCGCCATGTTGTAATCTTCTTTCAAGCGTTTTACGAGCGGCGGTAAAGAGTTCAGGTGTTGCAGAAGTAATTTGTGTGCCAGGATGCAATCCGAATAAATGCGAAATATGACGATGCCCCGGCTCAAATTCTTCAAACTCTTTTATCCACTCCATAATTGTTCCGTTCGATGCAATCTTAACAGGCGGCAGTTTATCCTTTATTATTTGTAATTGTTCTGACCATTCTTTATCTACGCCTAAAATTTTAGATGCTTTTTCACAAGCAGTTAAAACTTCGTTTATGATTTGAATATCCATTGTTGGCGCATATGTTAGTTTGAACTCTTTTCCAGATTTCGGATCAATATAACTGTTCTCAGGCGAGTAAGAGGGCGCTGTAACTAAGTAACCATCTTTGTCTTCAAACAAAAAAGTTTGTATAAATTCAGCCGCGCCTTTCATAATCGGATAAGCAGTTTCACGCAAATATGTCGTGTCGTTTGTGAATTCAAAATGTTCCCATAATGGAAGCGTCATCCAAGCTCCGCCAAGCGGAAACATTCCCCAATAAACGCCATCAATTACTGCCGTCTTCCCGAAAACATCCGTTGTGTGATGAAGAGTCCAGCCCTTTGCGCCGTAAGTTTCTTGCGCGGTTACACTGCCGGGAATTGTAATTTGTTTTATTAAATTAACTACCGGCTTTAAAGTTTCTGATAGATTGCAAACTTCTGTGAGCCAATAATTCATTTGCAGATTGATGTTCACATGATAATCAGCTCCCCAAGGCGCAAATAAATCCTTGTTCCAAATGCCCTGTAAATTAGCCGGTAATTGCGCGGGCGCGCGCGAAGAACCCATTAGAAGATACCGCCCGTATTGAAAATATGTTGTAATTAATCCCAGATCTTCTTCGCCTGCTTGAAATCTCTTTAGTCTTTCGTCAGTTGGCAACGAATCGAGTGCGCTATCATTTACTAACGATAAATTTACGCGATTAAAAAAAGATGTATGTTCGGTTATATGTTTCTTTTTTAATTGGGCATAAGTTTTTTTTGATGCTGAAATGAGGACGTTGTTGCATTTCTTTTCTGGATCAATTGTTCGGTCGAAATTCAAACTATCAATGTTATAATCTGTGGCGGCGTTGAAAAGAAGAATTAATTCTGTGCCGCCTGTAAGTTTTAGCGTATTACCCGAAGTCGTTATCTTGCCGTTGAAACGAATCGGCATTAAACAAGCGTAGAATTTCATATGTGCGCCGCCCGGACCTAATTGTGAATCGTCAGAGTCAATAATCTGCCCATTCATTATTATCTGATTTTTCTTCACGCTAATTATTGCATCCTGTTGTCGGAACAATCTGATGCTCATATCTAATCCCCCCGCCTTATCGGATTTCATACAAATTACAATTACATTATCGGGGGAGGATGAGAAGATTTCGTAATCAATTTTTTTGCCGTTTCGTGCATAACTCACTTTGGCAATTCCGGTTTCTAAATTTAATTCTCTGCGGTAATTTTTGATTTCGCTTAATGTGTCAGTAAAAGTAAAATACAAGTCGCTCAAAACTTGATACGATCTTAATTTGCCGGGAATTCCAGAGATGTACTTATCCGCAAGCTCGAATGCTTTTGGTATTTCCCCGTCTAAGATTAGGCGGCGAATTTCAGGAAGGTGTTTAAGTGCGTCCGGATTATTATTTGAAATTTTTGAACCGCCCCAAAGAGATTCTTCATTTAATTGAAGCCGCTCGTTTTTTGGATTGCCGAAAAGCATCCCGCCTATACGACCGTTACCGATTGGTAAAGCTTCCTCCCACTCGATTGCAGGTTGTTTATACCAAAGTATATTTTGTGCCTGTATATCTATGCTAAAAAATACAGTTACAGCAAAAAAAAGTCTGATAAATTTTGCTTTTTTATTCATGGAATAATATTTCCTTTGGAATTATTTGCTTTTTCATTTTTGGACCTTCAATGCTCACATCTAAAACTTTACCGCCGCCAGCTTGGAAAAAGCCGACTCTCAATTTATGAAAACCCGCTTTTAAAAAAACCGAGCCAGCGATCTCTATTGGCGCATGCTGACCATCGTTATCTACAATTACTTCATCATCAATTACTAAATCTGCTCCATCATCTGAGTTCACGTAAAATGTGTATTGTCCATCGGCAGGAAGTTTAATATAACCAGTGTAGCGCGTTGCAAAATTTTCTCCCGAATTCTTTTCCGGAATTTCTATCTTTTCTACTATTTCGGTTCGCAGTGGAGTCAACATGTCAAACGCCGGAAGATTTTTCCAGTACCCTTCGTAGTAATTGCATACAATCCCTTTTTTAGGATTTTTAATTTCTGGCGGAGGAGAAAGCTCTACAGTTCCTTCCAACGCAAGCACAACAACCGACTTTGAAGGAAGCGTAACCAAGACATTATTATTATGAATCCTGCAATCTGTAAATTTTGCCGGTTTGACTGCATCTGGTTTTTCAAAAGTATTGTGTGCATTCATTTCTTTTGCAGTTAGAATTGTCCCGGTAACAGAGCGAGCTTTAAAACTTTTTAATTCACAAACAATGCTATGAGATTTTTTTGGGTCAATATTGCATAGTGAAATATGCATTTTTCCGGCATCGTCAATGGAAGCAGAATAATTGATTGCAGGCAAGGTATCTTTGCCTAAAATATAGTGCGGAGAATTAAACGAGGTTTTAACCCACAGCGCGTTTTGATGAACTTTGAACATATCAAATACATGATAAGTCGGTGTAAGAATCATTTTATCGTCCTTTGTAAGAATAACGGCTTGCAAAACATTTACCATCTGCGCTATATTTGCCATTTTAACTCTATCGCAGTGATTATTAAAAATATTCAGATTGCATGCGGCGGTTACAGCGTCGCGTATTGTGTTCTGTTGATACAAAAATCCTGGATTTGTTCCCGGCTCAACACGATACCAAGTTCCCCACTCATCAACCATTAATGCAACTTTTTTGTTTGGGTCGTAAGTATCCATGACGGCTTTATTTTTTTTAATATGCTCATCTATTTCAAGCGTGGCTTTCAATATTTTGAACCAACCGGCTTCATCAAAATCAGTAGCGGTTTTTTCGTTATCGAATGTATAGTAGTGCAAGGATAAGCCGTGCATATGACCAAGCGCGTTTTGCATCATCACTTCTGTCCATCGGTAATCACCGCCATAAGGTCCGCAGGCAACTTTAAAAACTTTGTTTTCGCCGTAATTGCGTAAAAACGTTCCGAAGTGTCGCGTAATATCTGCGTAATACTCAGGGCGCATATTTCCGCCGCATCCCCAAGTCTCGTTTCCAATTCCCCAATATTTTACTCCCCACGCTTTTTCCCGCCCGTTTTGTTTTCTTAAATCTGTCATTGGGCTGATGTTATCAGAGTTAACATATTCTACCCATTGCGAAAGTTCTTGAACTGTGCCGCTCCCAACGTTTCCACTGAAAAACGGCTCACACCCTATTTGTTCGCACAGTTCTAAAAATTCGTGAGTTCCAAAGCTGTTGTCTTCTGTTACACCGCCCCAATGAGTGTTTATCATTGTTGGGCGCTTATCTCGTGGACCAATTCCATCTTTCCAGTGATACTCATCCGCAAAACAGCCGCCGGGCCAACGCAACACCGGAACTTTAATTCGCTTCAAAGCTCCTACTACATCATTTCGAATTCCTTTTGTGTTCGGAATTTTAGAATTCTCGCCAACCCATATTCCTCCATATATGCAATTACCTAAATGTTCAGAAAAATGTCCATATATATTCTTGTTGATTCTCAATCGCAAATTGGATGCATCAGCCGTAAGTGTAGAACTTTTCTGCTGTGCATTCGCTGTCAGCAAAAAAATTGCAGTGATGATTAAATAGAAGAATTTCATTGCGGTCTCCTTATTTGAATTTTATAAATTGTTTTTTTCCATCATAAGTAATCGTAGAGTGCGGCTTCTTCTCGAAATCTAATCCTTGTGGATTTTGTTTACTGATGAATATAATCTCAAAAGTTCGTTTTTCTAACATTCCATCAAAGGATCCTTGCCGTTTGCCTATCTCGAGCTCTTTTTTGTTTTCATCGTAACTTAATGGAATAATTGTATATTTTCCATTCTCATAATTGTAATTCACATTTTCATCTTCATATAGATTGAATGAGCCGTTTGCACCAGTATACACGAAAATTCGAATTGGATCGGACAGTTTCTCTGCTGTGTATTGTATTTCTGGTCCGCAAGGAATAATCGAACCAGCTTTAATAAAAATTGGAATATCTGAATAAGGCGCGTTCACAACTATTGATTTTCCGCCAGCAAATAAATTTCCGGTTTTTAATTCGTACCAATCAGTGTTATTCGGCAGATAAATGGTACGATTTCTGGCTTTGTATTCTGTAACAGGATTTATCAGCATTGCTGTGCCGAACATAAATTGATCGCCAATGTTAATAACATTTGCGTCATTGCTAAAATCCATAACAAGCGCGCGCATTATCGTATAATCTTTTTGCGTTACCATGCCAGTAAGCGAATAAATATACGGCATCAATCTGTAACGTAATTTGTTGTATTTAAGCATAGATTGGTAAGCAGGATGGTCTTCCGGGGCTATGTTGAATATTTCACGATAAGGGAATTGACCATGTGACCTGAACAAAGGACAGAATGTGCCAAACTGAAACCATCGAGTTTGTAACTCGCGCCATTCTTCTAAGTTTGCAGAATCTGGATTTTCAAATCTTTGCTCCAATGCAAATCCGCCAATGTCAGTTGTCCAATACGGAATACCCGATAAACCCATATTTAATCCTGCCGGAATTTGTGCTTTTAAATCGTGCCAACGAGAAACAATATCGCCGCTCCAAACAGCCGCCGCATTACGTTGCTGTCCCGCGTATGAAGATCGAGTGAGTAAAAATACTCTTTGATTAGGTTTGGTTTGCCGCTGTTTATTGTAGACTCCAGATGTTATTGCAAGTGAATAAGCGTTCTCATATCTTGCGGCAGTTCCTAAAGCGTTCGGATGCATGCGTAAAAGACGTTCTGTGTTGGATGGAACATCTCCCATATCCGGCTCTGTTGCGTCTAACCACCAAGCATCGAATCCCTTCGAAAATAATTTTTCGTTTATCTGTTTCCAATATAAATTAATTGCTTCTTTATTGAACGCATCGAAAAATGTAGAAACGTAACCTTGACCAACCCAGTCTCTGCGCTGTTGTTCAATGCTGTGCATATAAAGATATCCCTTTTCTTTCATTTCATCATAATGCTTTGTCCCAATATAAAACTTGGGCCAAACGGAGATCATAATCCGTGTATTAAGATTGTCGTGAAGTTCCTTTACCATTCCTTCTGGGTCGGGAAATCTTTCGGGGTCAAATTCATGACTTCCCCATTGATTTTCTTTCCAATAAAACCAATCCTGCACAATGTTATCTAAAGGAATTTGTCGTCGGCGAAATTCTTTTACTACAGAAAGCAGTTCATCTTGAGTTTTGTAACGCTCGCGGCACTGCCAAAATCCCATTGCCCACTTAGGCATCATCGGAGCTTTTCCTGTAATTTCTCTGTAACCGGAAATTACTTGATCAATATTTTCTCCGTAGATAAAATAATAATCAATTTGATCTGCAACTTCAGAATAGAGCGAAATAGAATTTTTATAAATTGTTTCTTCTGGAGCCAAGCATCTTACGCCAATATATCCGCCCGTTGGAATCCATTCTATTTTAATAGAATAGCGCTTACCAGCTTCCATTTGCAGACGGGCAAGCTGAGTCCAAGGCAGCCAATTCTGTCGCCAAACATCGAATAGCAATTTACCGTCAAGCCACACCTTTAAATATCCACTGCTGTAAAATCTGAACTTGTGCTCGCCGGTTTGATTAGTAGAGATTTCCCCGCTCCAGCGTATGCTTCCATTGTTGTGGTCAAAACCAATCGGATATTGCCTCGGCACATCAGTGTATTCATGCTCAATTGTGGATTCAGGTTGTGTTGTTAATATTGATTGAAATTTTGAATCTTTAAAATATTCCGCAGTAAGCCCGCCTTGAACGCCCTCTTTATTATAGAGTATCAGCGATGATAAAGATTGATATTCTCGAATATCGCCAAATTTAGTTCTCGAGTAATTATCCCATAAAATACCGTAATTCTTATTAGAAACAAGAAAGGGAACAACGTCAACAATATTATTTTGCCATAAATCGACATCCTGCCCTTTATAATTCATAATGCCGTTTTGGTGCGCGCCAAGTCCATAAAATGCTTCGTCAATTGGAGAATCAAAAAGCTGTTGGATGTGATAAGTATTTTCACCCATTACTTCGGCAGGTGTAATAATTTTACTATCGGTAGATTTTTCTCGTAATAATATTTTTCCTTTTACATCATGAAAAATAATTGCTCCATTTTTTTTGTTCACACGAATCATGAGTCTTTGTGTTGATATTTCTAAATAATCGCCTTTTTCATTTGTTGACCATTTGACTGGTTTCCAATATTTTTTATCTACCATTAAACTTGGTCTGGTTGAAAAAGATTTTTCCGAAGAAGCAATCACTCTAATAATATCATCTGTGCAGACTTGTATTTTTAACAATTGTGGATCGGTGACTTTTTGTTTTTGAAGTTCGACGAGAACACCATCTGGTTCCTTTTTATAATTAACCGATGATTCTAAATTAAATGTCGATATAATTAGAACAAGAATAAAAAAAATGGATTTCATATTTATACCTTTCACATAAAATTAAGCTACTTTGAAATTAATTTAAAAGTTCCAAAATAATCAACGTTCATCCAGTGATCGTTATAAGCGGCAGGAGGAACCGTTACAGAACCGTAAAATTTATCTCGAGTTTTTGGATTTCTTTCTAAATGGTCATTATCGCAGTAAGCTAATGTAAGTCCTAAAATCTTCCCATCATATAAAAATGATCGAGCCGAGTTATTATTCTTCATTGTATCAATATAAGCATCTTGATATACAATAAGCGAGAATTCCCAAATAGCTTTGTTACCTTCGCGCCGCAAAGCAAACTCTGGAATGTGAGAAGCATAATCAACTCGTCTAATATTCTGCCAATCCGTTCCAGCAATGTCGCCCGCATAACACTCAGTTGTTACCGCTGAATCTTGCGGAAATTGCGCATAGATGTGATAAGCAAAGGCATTCTCAGCGTTTGTTCCCCATTGTCTTCCAACTTCTCCTGTTGCGTCAAAAACGTGCAAACCACCAGACTTGTTTTCATCAATAAAAACTTCAATAATATCAAAATTATAAACTTCTGGTTCTTTATCGGGAATAAATCCATCAACAAATACATTGTCAGTTACTTCAATAAGAAAATATAGCAAGTTTGTTTTTGATGACCACGCAATTTTAAACTTACCCGTAAAATCATTAGTATCAATTTTAGCTCCAAATGGTATCCAACAATTGTCTATCGCAATCCAATTCGCATTGTTCCAACAAAA
>JBBIII010000075.1:0-11227 GCA_037446575.1 Ignavibacteriales bacterium | reverse complement strand
ATTTATCCGAATCTTTTATCGGAACTCTGCATCTAACCAATATGTTTAAACATAAAATGGAGAAAAATTATGCCTGTTTATGATTATCGTTGTACAGATTGCAACTCGGTCTATGACGTTTTTCACAAGGGACAAGAAATCAAAGAAGATGTTGTTTGTCCCTCATGCGGTTCTTCAAATTACAAAAAACTAATATCTGCCCCTATGGTTTCTATTAGTTCGTCTTCGAGTTCAAAGAATTTTAATCCGCCGCCATGCGAAACAGGCGGATGCTGTAACGGTGGCGTCTGCGGCTTAAATTGATATGCACAAATTCTCACCCCAAAAAGCCGAACGATTAGAAAATAAAGAACGATACGAACTTCTTAAACCTGAGGAGACGCTAAGAAGATTCGGATTAAAGGAAGGGATGGTTTTTGCGGATATCGGAGCTGGGACAGGTTTTTTCTCGCGCGCCGCTTCGTCTATTGTTGGAAAAAATGGAATCGTATATGCAATTGATATCTCGAAGGAGATGCTAAAAGCATTTGAGCGTTTTGGCGTTCCTCAAAATGTATTTCTTGTAAAATCTAATGAATCTGAAATCCCATTAAAAACTGCGCGCGCTGATTTTACTTTAATGGCTTTCGTTTTGCACGAAAACCACCATCCGCGTAATTTTCTTCTCGAATCAGCAAGAATAACTCAACCTGGCAAACAAATCGTTGTCATTGATTGGAAGAAGCAAGATGAAGAACACGGTCCGCCTAAAGACGAACGATTAGATTTAAACGAGCTAATTGCAATTAGCGGTGGATTTAAAATAATTTCATCAGGCGATCTGAATCCTTCTCACTATTACTGCATCGTACAATTAAGTAGAGAATATTAAGTAGAGAAAAACAAGTAATGACCACTTCCCAAATATTTCTATATGTAATTGCGGCGTTAATCGTTCTATTCTACTTAAAAAGATTGATTCAAAAAGCAAGAATGAAAGAATACACGGCAAACCAAGCAGCAAAACTCATGAACGATACATCAGTTGTGTTGTTAGATGTCCGCTCAATTGAAGAGCGGAAAAATTATCATATTCAAGAATCATTGCATATTCCTTTAAATGAGTTATCTAAAAAAATTGCCTCATTAGAAGCACACCGTAACAAAGAAATTATTTGTTATTGTCATTCAGGTAGCAGGAGTTTTGTTGCGGCGGCAATGCTTCAGAAATATGGATTCAAAACGGCAAATTTGAAAGGCGGAATTATCAAATGGAATTTTCAAAACCACAAATAATTAAATGGACTAAAAGAATTCTTCCGGTGATGTTAGGAGCGATTGGAGGTTACGCTTATTATTATTTTATCGGATGCGTAAGCGGCGCATGCCCAATTACGAGTAATCCTTATATCTCAACAATTTATGGTGCAATAATTGGAGCGTTGTTAATACCAAGAAGTAAAAATAAACAAACAGGGGAATAAAGTAATATGAAGTATGGAATTTCAAAATCTACAAATCTTTCTTTTGAGAAAGTCCTTTCAAAAGTAAAAGATGAATTAAATAAAGAAGGTTTTAGCATCGTTACAACAATAGATGTTAAGGATATGATGAAGAAAAAACTGAATTTGGATTTTGATAATTATACTATACTTGGCGCTTGCAATCCGCCGTTTGCATATCAAATTTTAGAGATGAAAAAAGAATTTGGACTATTTCTACCATGTAATATCGTGGTCTATCAGGATGGTTCAAATATGGTTGTTTCAGCTTTCGATCCAATGATAGCGGCAAAGTTAGCTAAGGAATCAGAAATTATTGCAGTCGCAAAGGAAATGAAAACGCGGCTCGAAAGAGTGATAAATGCGATATAATCCATTTCTAAAATATTATTATTTTATTTTCCAACAACCATCCGTAAAAGCATGAAGTGTGTTTTGCTTGTTTTTATGACTTCCACCTACTCTTAATTGGCTTTTATTGTCAATTCAATTATTCGGTTTTTTTGTAATTGCAAAAATCTTTTAAATCTAACTAAACTACCTTTGCCTTTTTTTCGATATTTTGTTATCGTAATTCTGCTTTTCTATTATAAAGTTTTTTTATTTGGAAGGAGTAATATGGATAATGTTTCAATTCTTCCGGCCACCGGCATAGGCAGAAATTTTATTCCCAAACAATATCTTCCTGAAGGAAAGGATGAATATTACTTACGCAATGCGCAAATTCCTTGGCCTCAAAACAAATGGCGCAATCTACACCCTGAGGAAATTTTACAACTAAAACAAAATAACAATACGTCAGATAACTGGCACGAGATACTTGTTACCGATCCTTTCGATGCGCTTAGGATCAAGAACACGAAATTTTTTGGGTTGGTGCGTATCGGATGCATAAGAGATGTAATTCTTCAGCATCACGATTTTCAAACTCCATCTGGAATTACTAACAGCACAATAATTGCTTGCGATATTGGAGATGATGTAGCTTTACATAACGTTCAATATTTAGCGCATTACATAATTGGCGACCGCTCTATTCTATTAAATATAAATGAAATGCATTCAACGAATCATGCAAAATTTGGGAATGGAATAATTAAACAAAACGAAGATGAAAATGTGCGTGTTTGGTTAGATGTTATGAATGAAGCCGGCGGCAGAAGCATTTTGCCTTTCGATGGAATGATTACCGCCGACGCTTACCTTTGGGCTAAATATCGAGAAGATAAAATGCTTCAAAGTAAGTTAAAAGAAATTACGCAAAACAGTTTTGATACTCGGCTCGGTTTTTACAGCGTTGTTGGCGCTCAGTCAGTTATAAAAAATTGTGGAATACTCAAAGATGTTAAAATTGGAAGTCATTGCTATATAAAAGGCGCAAACAAATTAAAAAATTTAACTATAAATTCATCTGAATCTGAACCAACGCAAATTGGAGAAGGCGTTGAGCTGGTAAATGGAATTATCGGATTTGGTTGCCATATTTTTTATGGAGTAAAAGCGGTCAGGTTTATTTTAGGGAATAATTCTAATCTAAAGTACGGCGCAAGACTCATCCATTCATTTCTTGGCGATAACTCCACAATATCTTGTTGCGAGGTTTTAAATAATTTAATTTTCCCCGCGCACGAACAGCATCACAATAATTCATTCTTAATTGCATCTGTTGTTATGGGGCAAAGTAACATGGCGGCTGGAGCTACAATTGGTTCTAATCATAACAGTCGTGCAAATGATAATGAGATTCAAGCCGGTCGCGGTTTTTGGCCCGGGTTGTGCACAAGCGTAAAGCATTCATGTCGCTTCGCATCTTTTGTGCTTCTGTCAAAAGCAGATTATCCGGCAGAGTTAGATATTCCCTTTCCATTTTCTCTAATAAATAATAATGCCGCCAAAGACGAACTTGAAGTAATGCCTGCGTTTTGGTGGTTGTATAATATGTATGCGTTAGCGCGCAATACATGGAAATTCCAAAATAGAGATAAGAGAAAAAAGAAAATTCAAAATATTGAATTTGATTCTTTGGCGCCAGATACGATTGAAGAGATTTTCAAGGCGAGAAAATTATTGGAAATCTGGACTGCAAAAGCGAATCTGAAAAAACAGGGCAAGCAAATTATTAAAAACGATGAAGAGCTTACACGAATTGGCTGTGAACTTCTAAATAGTGATTATAAACAGATTAATGATTTAGAAATTTGTGGCGAGAATATGGAGAAATCGAATAGAAAAGTAGTAATACTTAAAGCTTATCAAGCATATCACGCTTATGAAGACATGATCTTTTACTATGCTATAAGAAATTTGATTAACTATTTAGAACAAAATCCGAATGAGACTTTCAATTTGATGCGCGGTAAATTAAAAGGTGAACGAATTTGCAGTTGGATTAATCTTGGCGGACAGCTAATCCCGGAAAAAAATGTAGATGAAATTCGCGAGGATATTAGAAACGGCAATTTGAATAGCTGGGAGCAAATTCATAATAGGTATAATAAATACTGGGAAGAATATCCTTTAGAAAAACAAAAACATGCTTATGCTTCTCTATGTAACTTATTGGAAACTAATGAAATAACGAAAGAGCAATGGAACGAGTTGCTTGATAAAGCCGCAAAGATTCAGGAATTTGTGCGAGATCAGGTTTATGCCTCAAGAAAAAAAGACTATGAAAATCATTTTCGCCAAATTACTTATCGCAATGATGAAGAAATGAGAGCGGTTGTGGGGGAAATTGAAGAAAATAGTTTCATACAGCAAATTAGGATCGAAACAGAAGATTTTAAAAAACGTATTTGGGAAATTAGAAATCGTTAATTTCTCTATATTGGATTAATAAAAAGGATAAACAAATGAATTTAAGCGATAAAAAATATTCTAAGTTTCTTCTTGTTCAGGAAATGATGGATACAATCAGTGTTGTAAGGAATTTTAACACAGAACAAACTAAAGCTGTTGCACAAAAAATAAAATCAATTGGCAAACTTTTTCTGACCGGTGAAGGTTCGAGCAGAATTTTCCCGGCAAAAAATGCAAAACGAAAAGCTTTGAGCTGGGGAGTAGATATTCGCATTGCAACTGATGGCTCCCGACAAGCCGCTTTATATGATTTATCTAAGTTTGCAGTCTTTTTAGCGTCAAATTCTGGAAAAACAAAAGAAGTTATTACTTTAGCAAAAAAACTTGCCGAAAATGGACATCAAAATCGGTTCGGGCTTTCAGCAAACAAAGAAACGCTTTTAGAAAAAAATTGCAATGAAACTTTCGTCCTTACTTGCGGATGGGAGCAAGCCGTAGCCGCCACCAAAAGCGTAGTAGAACAGGCATTATTCTATGAGTCTATTCTTTGGCATATTCAAAATAAAAATAATTTTGCCGGCACAGATTTATCGAAAAAAATTGAACAAGCTTTAACAGTGCAAATTGATCCCAAAATTATCGAAATTGCAGCCCAAGCTCCTACAATTTATTTTGCCGGTTATAACGATGGCGTTGCAGAAGAGTTGACGCTTAAAACAAACGAGATTACACGGAAGAAATCGGATTTTCTCGAAGGCACTTATGCGGTGCATGGGATTGAAGAAGTGATGCATCAGAACGATATAGTCTTTGTTGTTGATCCAATTGATGAAGAAATTGAAAAATTTCAGGAAGTGTTAGTAAAAGGTGTTGGACTTAAAGTCATTGCAATTGCAAATCGTGAAACGCCGTTTGATACTGTGCGTGTTCCAGATATTGGCGAGTTTAATCCGTATGTTTATCTTTGCGCTGGTTGGAATATATTGGTGGAAATCGGGTTATCAATTGGAATTAATTTAGATAAACCGGAACGCGCGCGTAAAGTCGGGAATGAATTCATTCAATAAAATAATGACTGTATTAAACGCATTAGATATGAGGAGGGGGAAAAATGAATTTTAAATTTGGCAGTTTGACTTATTTATATTCTCTTATATTAAGCGTTCTCATAATAGGTTGTTCCCCTTCAAAAGAAATGAGCGCCGAGTTTATTCCAGTTGTACAAAATTTTAATTTGAACCGTTATCTCGGAACGTGGTATGAAATTGCCCGATTACCGCATACCTTTGAAAAAGATTTAGACAAAGTTACTGCTACATACTCACTTCGTAAAGATGGAATGATTGAAGTTATTAATAAAGGGTTCAATACAAAAAGTGGAGAATGGAAAGAGGCGAAAGGGAAAGCGCGATTCAAAGATAAAAGTGGAAACGCTTATTTAGAAGTAAGTTTCTTCTGGATTTTCTACGGAGATTATAAGGTGATTGAACTTGATACACTCGATTACTCTTTTGCCATGATAACAAGTCGTTCAAAAGATTACTTCTGGATTTTAAGTCGCGCGCCTAAATTGGATGATGAAATATATGATAGCTTAATTGCAAAGGCGCAGAATTACGGTTTTGATATTTCTAAAATATATAAAGTGGTTCATTGAAAGGAATTATCTAAGGAGTGAAAAATGGACTTAATAAATAAATGTGTTGTGGTTACCGGCGGAGCAATGGGAATCGGTTTTGCTACCTGCAAACGTCTTTTAGAAGAAGGTGCAATAGTAACAATTTGGGATTTGAACTCGAAAGCTCTAAAACAAGCGAAACAAGAACTTGCACCGCTTGGAAAAGTTTTTGCACATCCATGCGATGTAACGAAGAAAGAACAGGTTTATAAACTTGCGAAAACCGCAATTAAAGAAATGGGCAAAGTTGATATTCTAATCAACAACGCTGGATTTGTTACTGGCGGAGAATTTCTTGAAAAGCCGGATAAGGATTGGGAAAAAACAATCGATGTAAATTTAACAGCTCTTTTATATACAACCCGTGCATTTCTTCCTGATATGTACGAGCGCAATAGCGGCAATATCGTGAATATTTCCTCTGCGGCGGGAACAATTGGCGTTGCCGGGCTTGCAGTTTATACAGCGACTAAATGGGCTGTCTGGGGGCTTACAGAATCTCTAAGAATGGAAGCAATTACAAACGGAAAAACTGGTGTAAATTATTCTTCTATACATCCCGGTTATATATCAACCGGCATGTTTGAAGGAGCAAAACTTGGAATTCCGGGAAGATGGATTGTGCCATTAGTGAAAAACCACGACGTAATTGCAAAAGCGATTGTAGAAGATGCATTAAAGAAAGGCAAGTACTCGCCAAAACGGCCTAGAACAATTAACCTGAATTTACGTTTCCGCGCACTTATGCCGGATAAATGGTTTCAACGATTCTTGATTATAATGGGAGTTCAAAAAAGTATGAAAACCTGGCAAGGAAGAAAATAATTAATTTAAAAAACTAATCTAATATCATTAAATCATAAAATCGAAGATCACAAAATCGGAAATCAATCAATCTCCAAATTTAATCGGAGGTAAAAATGTTAAAAAGAAAAATGACTACTTCATATAATCCCGCAACAGGCGAAATTATCGGCAAGACTCCTGAAAATACAGTCGAAGAGCTCGAGCGTGCGGTAGCTCTTGCAAAAATTGCACAGAATGAATGGGCGCAATTGAGCTTCGATGAAAGAGCAAAGCATCTTTTTTTAATTAGAGATTTCATTGCAGAAAATACAGATCGAATTGCCGAAGTAATTTCAAAAGACAATGGCAAAACAAGAATGGATGCGCTCAGTACAGAAGTTTTGCCCACTGCAATGGCTATTACCTACTATGCAAAGAATGCAAAAAAAGTATTAAAGCGAAAGCGTCTTAGCGGTGGAAGTATTTTAACGATCAACAAGCGTTCGTACGTAGATCGTGTTCCGATTGGTGTAGTTGGAATTATCAGTCCATGGAATTATCCGTTTGCAATTCCTTTTCATGAAGTTGCTATGGCTCTTATTGCAGGGAACGGAGTTGTTCTTAAGGTTGCAACACAAACGCTCGAAGTAGGGAAAATAATTAAAGAATGTGTAGAAGCTGGAGAATTACCTAAAAATCTGTTCAATCTTATAAATTTGCCGGGTCGAGTTGCTGGCGACGCTTTTTTGAATTCGGGAATTAACAAGTTGTTCTTTACCGGCTCAGTTGCAATCGGAAAATATTTGATGGAAAAAGCAGCTAAGCGTCTAATTCCTTTATCACTCGAACTCGGCGGAAATGATGCGATGATTGTATGCAAAGATGCGAATATGAATCGTGCGGTAGGAGGAGCTTTGTGGGCGGGCTTATCAAATTGTGGACAGTCGTGCGCTGGAGTTGAGCGAATTTATGTAGAAGCTGAAGTATATGAGGAATTTGTGCTTCTCCTTAAGAAAAAAATGTCCGAACTAAAACAGGGAGTTGATGTAGATTTCAACGTTGATTTAGGTTCAATGACGACAAAAGAACAATTGAAGAAGATAAAAGAGCATTTGAGAGATGCGAAAAAGAAAGGCGCTAAGCTCTATCCTGAAAATCCTCAAATATGGAAGAGCGGAAAAGGATTATTCCACTCTCCTGTAATAATCGAAAATATAAAAGATGATATGATGGTTGTGAATGAAGAAATATTTGGACCTTTGCTTGCCGTGCAAAAAGTTGAAAGTATTGAGGAAGCTATTGCAAAAGCAAACGCCTCAACACTGGGACTTACCGCATCTGTTTGGACGAAGAATCGGAAGAAAGCGCACCAAATTGCTTCACGTCTTGAAGTCGGCTCTGTAATGATAAACGATCATTTAATGAGTCATGGTTTAGCAGAAACACCCTGGGGCGGCTGGAAAGAATCCGGAATCGGTCGCACTCATGGATTTATCGGCTTAGAAGAAATGACACAACCCCGCTGTGTTGTTGATGATTATTTGCCATTTGTACAAAAGAATATGTGGTGGCATCCACACAATAAAAAAATCTATGAAGGACTAAAATGTGGATTAGATTTTCTTTATTCAAAAAATATTTTTACAAAGATAATCGGTGGATTAAAATTAATTAAAGTTTTTTTAAGAACTTTTCAAAAATGAACTGAATAAACACAAAACTATTAATCTGATTTTTTATTACTAAATACTATTATCAATAAAATTCGTTTATTTTTGATTTCAAGAATAAGCGCGGTAAGTTGCATTCTATTATCATCCTTCGTATCTTTTTAATAGAAATAATATTTTAGAAAATAATATGTCTTCAAAGCGCAAAAAACAAATATTAGTTATTGACGACGAGCAAACGTGGCTTAAGATAACATCGCATATTTTACAGAGAAATGGTTATGCAGTACGTACTGCTAAAAGTGGAATTGAAGCTCTGAAGATGTTGACAAAGTTTAGACCCGATCTAATTTTAAGCGATGTGCGTATGCCTGATATGAATGGCTTCGATTTTGTTGATAATTTAAAACAATCGCCTAAAAATTCTTCTACACCAATTATTTTCTTTTCGGCTATTGATGATTATGATGCTCGAAAAGTTGCTTTTTCTCTTGGCGCTATCGACTATTTAGTAAAACCATTTAATGAAGATGAAGTAAGTACGGTTCTATCAAAACATTTAAGCGTTTGATATTTAATTATCCTTTCTTTGCAGTCTAAGATATGACACGACGTAAATTTCGCACATCTTTAGGACCTGTCGAACAAGCCCAAATAGTAATATCGACTGCGGTTGTTGTAACATTAATTACAATTGTTGCCGTCCGATTAACAAGCGGAAGAACTATAGAACTGCTTTTGTTTGGAAGTGTAATTACAGTAGGGATTTTCGGGTTTCTAATAGTTTTTTTTACGCTTAAATATGGTCGATTATTAGAAGAACAAAAGCAGGAATTATTAGCGCTAAACTCTTTTGCTGAATCAGTTAATAGAGCTATTGACGTTCAAATATTATTGCATAATGCATTGCTTGAAATGAAACGCTTGCTTCAAATTAATTTTGGTTGGATTTACATTTTAGAGGGAGAGAAATTGGTGTTGCGTGTATCACGCGGCGTAGAAGAATTAAATTTTTCAATAATTAACACTCACGGTAATATTAACGATGAAAACATACGATGGATCAACAACCCAAGAATTGTTAAGCGACCCAAAAAATCAAAAAAAGAAAATAAAAAATGGGAATATGGAATTATCGGTTCATGGGCATCCATACCGATTATGATGAAAGACCAGTTATCCGGACTTATTATTTTAGCAAGTAAAAGCGTTGAAACATTTTCGCCGAAGCAGATTGAACTTGTTATGGCATTTGCTAATCAAATTGGCGTTGCAATGGAAAATGCTGTCCTTTTCGAGCGAGTTCGTAAATCAGAAGAGCGGTTTATTGATTTGTTTGAACATTCACCCGATATGACGCATATAATAGATCGTAATGGAATAATTACTCGTTGTAATCAAACTGAAGCAACACGTCTTGGTTATTCAAAAGAAGAGTTGATAGGTCAATCTATTCTAAAACTTTATCTACCAGAGCATCATAAAGAAGCATTGAATAATCTGCATGAAATTTTTGAGAAAAACCGTGAAGTGAAAGGTCTGGAAGAGAAAATTGTAACTAAAAATAAGGAAATAATAGACGTAAGTGTAAATGCATCAATAATAAGTGATGAATCTGGTGAAAAATTTGTTAGAGCGGTTGCTCGCGATATTACCGAAAAGAAAAAACTTGAAGCAAAAGTTATTCATGCTCAAAGAATTGATAGCATTGGAAATCTTGCTGGCGGCGTGGCTCACGATTTCAATAATATTCTTACTTCTATACTTGGCTCAACTTCAATTATGAAGCGTAAGTTGAAGGAAACCGATCATTGGTATCGTTATGCAGAAATAATTGAGACAGCCGCAAGACGCGGCGCCTCGCTAACGAGACAATTACTGACTTTTGCGCGAAAAAGTAATGTGCAATTTCATCCTATTATTGCAAATGATATTATTGAGGAAACAATAGGACTATTTGAACGCAGTACCGATAAAACTATCAGCATAGAAAAAGATTTGATTCAAGAAGTTTGCGTAATAAACGGCGATGAAGGTCTAATCCAACAATCAATACTTAATTTACTTATTAATGCAAGAGACGCAATGCCTGAAGGCGGATTTATTAATGTAAAGTCTTATAAAAAATTTGTTGGTGAAGATACTGCTCCAGCGCCGGAAATAAAAGAAGGGGAATATGTTGTAATCTCTATAAGTGATACTGGAATTGGCATGGATAAAGAGACTATGCAACATATATTCGAGCCATTTTTTACTACTAAAGATCAAGGGAAGGGAACAGGTCTTGGGCTTTCAGTTGTGTATGGCGTTGTCAACACTCATAACGGATTTATTAACGTTCATAGCGAAATACAAAAAGGTTCAATATTTGAACTTCATTTACCAATTATGTCGCCGAAAAAAACAAGCAAAAGAATTGTGAAACACATAAAGTTTGAACAAGGCAATGAAGAAGTACTAATAGTTGATGATGAGAAAGATGTTTCTGAAGTTATCAATGGAATGCTATCAGGTCTCGGCTACAAAGTAACAATGGTCGATAGCGGTCAAAAAGCTGTCAATATACTAAAGAAAAAGAATAACATTAAAGTTGTAATTCTCGATTTAAACATGCCCAAAATGAGCGGTCGAGAAACATTTAATAAAATAAAAAAAATTAATTCTAATCTTCACGTCATAATTTCAACAGGATACAGCAATCGCTCTCAAGATGCTGCAATTTTACAAGAAATTGCCGATGCATTTTTGCAAAAACCATATCAAATAGAAGAATTAGCAAAGACGATGCGTCAGGTTCTCGATTATAAATCCAA
>JBBIII010000074.1:0-11564 GCA_037446575.1 Ignavibacteriales bacterium | reverse complement strand
ATTGCCTGGACAAACCCTCCAAATGGACCATTCGTTTTATTCCATTGCTTGCTTCCTCCGAAAGAACAATTGAAAACAAAAAAAACATACAACAGGAGATAAAATATTGTTCGGAGTCTCATAACTGATTAATAAATGAAATGAAAAAATTCAAACTTTGCTCATAAATTTTTTAAACGCTACAATAAAGATAATACAAAGTTCATAAATTAAAAAACCACACTTCCAAAATACGCTAAATATATGTATCTTAAATTCAGAAAATTTGCTTTACTTTTTTAGGAGTTTGTATGCACAATTCAAATATCAAATTGATTGCTTGTATTTTTATCTTTTACTTTTTAGAAACAACGATTTTACTTGCCCAGCCGAAAACAATATCATTGCTTCATACAAATGATATGCACGCTAATTTTATTCCGCATGAAGCATTTTGGGTAAAGGGAGATCCAAAACCGCTAATCGGTGGATATAACGAGCTATACTTTATTGTTGACAGCTTACGAAAAGTAAAAAGCGCGACTATACTTGTTGACAATGGAGACGTAATGACGGGAAATCCAATTACAGAATATGTCTATAAAGGAGCTGAAGGCGGAGCGTTATTCGAGATGATGAACCGTATAGGTTATAGTGCTTGGACGCCAGGCAATCACGATTTTGATATTTCTGTGGATAACTTACGTAAGCTTACACAAATTGCAAAATTTCCAACTATATCGGCAAATGTAACCGACAGTTCTGGAAATTTCCCAGTTAATAATCGCGAATTTATCATAATTGAAAAAAACGGGTTAAAAATCGGCTTGATTGGAATTATATCGAGTGATTTCTATAATCTCGTCAACAAAAATAGCAGTGCAGGAATTAAAATTTTGTCGCCAATCGAAACAGTAAAACGAATTTTAGATAAATTAATTCCATTAACAGACTTGCAAATTGCATTAACACACCAGGGAGTTGATGATGATTCAATTTTAGCAATGCATGCAACTGGTCTCGATGTAATTCTTGGCGGGCATTCGCATACACGTTTAAGAAATCCTAAAAAAATCAACAATGTTCTGATAGCACAAGCTGGATCGAACTGCGAATATCTCGGCGTTTTAGATTTGACTATAGAAAATAAGAAAATTACGGCGCACGACGGAAAACTTATTCCTTTATGGTATAACGCAGAAAGACCTAAAACTGATCTCTCGCGGTTTATCGATTCCATTAAAGAACAAATTGATAAGGATTTTTCAGAAGTAATTGGACTGCTTAAAACCGACTGGAAAAGAGGCCGCGGTGAAACGGATATTGGAAATTTTATTACAGATGCGCAACGCGAAGCCGCTAACGCAGACGTAGGATTTATGAATCCAAGCGGAATTAGAAAAGATAAATCCGCCGGACCAATAACAAAGAAAGATTTATTCGAAATACTTCCATTCCGAAATATTTTAGTCAAATTTGAGCTTACCGGAAAGCAAATTCAATCAATAATTGAATATACAATATTAAATAAATCAGATGTTCTTACATCGGGAATTCAATGCGAGTGGAAGAAAAGCAAAAACGGCGGCATCGAGTTTATTCTGGTTACCGTAAATGGAAAACTATTGGAACTAAATAAAACATATATTGGCGCGGCAAGCGATTATTTTATGGGCGAAGCGAAGCGTTATTTAGGAATTGAAACGCCAAATATTACTTACCTAAATCAAACTGTCTTCTCTGCTGTCGAGAAAAAAATCCGTGAAGTCAAAGAAATATTACCTATAAATGGAAAAAGAATAAAAAACGTAAAATAAATTAAGGAGCAAAGATGATTAGTCATTTCCCAATTTTAATAATAACAGGCAGGCCTGCCGCTGGTAAATCTGAAGTAATTGATTTCCTGAAAAAGTGCGATCCGATAATCCGATTAGAAAAATATCATATTGCAAATTTTGAAGAGCTTGATGATTTCTTATACGTTTGGGAAACTTTTGAACTTGATGATCTTATGACTCAAATGGGCAAACCACGCGTATGGAGCGATGAGAAATATTGGTTCAAAGATCAATACATTTGGGATTTATATATTAAACGTCTTGCTTTAGATTACAAGAAAAAAGTATTAAAAGACCCTGCATATCATGAAAAATTAACCTCGCTTGTAGAATTTGCACGCGGCGGCAAAAATGCAATTCATCAGGCGCTGACCTTATTACCTGATGAAATGCTTGAGAAAGCATCCTTACTTTATATAAAAGTAGATTACGAAGAATCAGTAAGGCGAAACCGGAAGCGTGCGCGTCCGGGGCAGGAGGATTCTATTCTGTACCACTCATTACCGGACGAGAAGATGGAATTTTATTATAAAACAAATGACTGGGAAGAAATAGAAAAGAAAAACCCGAATCATATTGAAGTTCGTGGATTCAAAGTTCCTTATGCAATTTTCGAAAATATGCCCGAAAAGACAGCCGACGCAAAATTGATTGCCGAAGAATTAGAAAAAGCGACAACTAAACTATGGAATTTGAGAAAATAATTTTATCAAATTTATTTTGCCGCTATTTCATGTTCAATAATAAGTTCTCGCGTTCGTCTCTTTTCTGCCCGCGATAAGAACCCAACAGCTATTAGAATAAATATTAGCGATATCCAATCTTGCATTTTAGGGAATTTGCCATGAAATGCAAAATATGAAATTAAAGTTGCTGTGGTTCCGGCAATAAGCGATGTTAGCCGATTGACAAGTCCAGCAAATGTAGCTGTTCGCCCTTTGAACATAAATAAAAATACAGAAAAAAACGAAACTATTCCGAACGAAAACCCGGCAATTACCGCCCAGTGCCATTGGTGATGCGGATTAGCAATCGAGTTCTTAAAAAGCAGGAGCTGTTCATTTGTTGTTTGAAACCAATTAGATGAATTGAAAAGAAAATAAACAACTATAAATATAACCATCGAAGCAGTTATTTGTTCAATTGCAAAAAAACCTTTGTTGTCCAACTTTACTCCTTTAGGTCTCGTGTTCTTATAATAATTCATAATATATATACGAAACGAGTATGCAATTATATAGCTGGTAAGTATAATTACTGCCGGCAAAGATTGAACAAAATCAAAATCGCCGGGATTGATCCAAAAAAGATTAGTCGCTGCGGCAAATAGCGCAAATATTACGGCAACATTTTCTTCCCAATAAACTTTTTTCTTAAGTATCCCTTGCTTGATTTGAATAGCGTCAACCGCACGGCTAATAATTATTACGCTTGCCCTCATTATAACCATTGCAATCATTACAGAAATTGGAAGCATATACATTAGCGTGGTCGTAGGAATTATTACTGCCGTGCATACACCCGAAGGGATAATATACATTATCTCCTGCGGAATTTGCAACTTGCCCCAAGATGTCGTTTTATAAGATGTAATTCGATACCACCTTAATACCAAAACTACTGATAATGCAATAGTACAACCTCCAAAAGTGCTGTAAATAAGATATTCGAGATCGATCATTCCCGGATATCCAAGCGCGGTATAACCTGTAAAATATTTAACACTGATTCCGGTTATGACATAAAAAATAAAATAACCAACAGCCAATTGAATAAGCTGCGAAGTACTGCCTTCTGACGATTTCCACATAATTACTCTTGTATAGTGATTTAATTAATTAAAATTGTATGATTTATTTTGAATCAAATTCTGTATTTGTAAGATTAGAAAAAGTATATGATAAATTCTATCTCCGCCACATTTCTGCAAATTGATCAGCCGTATGTCTAATTCGGGAACGAGTGTGTTTTGAGTTGTCATTATTTAGGCCGGTATTAAATGGGCTACATTTAATTGTAAAATTTCCTCTTAACGGAAGAGGAAAATATTTTTTGTCGTTATGTATTTTCTTTGTTTGCCTTATCTGGTTCATCAATGTACTGTAATTTTAGAATTGTTTATTCTTTTCTATAAAGACAACTCATACATCAGTGTGTTACCGAGTAAATATTGTAATTGCAAAAAAGATTTTTTTTCAGAATTTGAGCGTTGAATAATTTAAGATAACAGCATTTTATTTAACTCAACTTCCGGGGTTAACCCGAGCGGCTACAATATTTCCTTAGCTGTCTTTACAACATTCTCAACAGTAAATCCAAAATGTTTGAAGATAACATCAACCGGAGCGGATGCTCCATAAGTTTTCATTCCAATTATTCTGCCGCTATCGCCGATATATTTTTCCCAGCCCATAGTAATAAGCGCTTCAATTGCAACACGCTTATTTATTGAAGGAGGAAGAACAGAATCACGATATTCTTTCGGCTGTTGCTCGAATAATTCCCACGATGGCATACTTACAACGCGAACCTTTACTCCTTCGTTCTTTAATTGATCATAAGCGCCAAGCGCAAGCGATACTTCTGAACCGCTCGCAATCAGGATTAATTCCGGAGAAGGTGAATTTTCTGTCAATGTGTATGCGCCTTTTTCTAAATTGCTTGCTGAAGGATATTTTGTTCTATCAAGCGTTGCAAGTTTCTGGCGAGTAAAGAGCAGTGCAACTGGACCTCCTTTATGTTCAATTGCAAATTTCCAAGAGGCGACTGTTTCATTTGCGTCCATTGGTCTGATAGAAATCATATTCGGCATACAACGCAATGCCGCAAGTTGTTCTATCGGCTCATGTGTTGGTCCGTCTTCACCAACTCCAATGCTATCGTGCGTGAAAACATAAATAGGACGAATTTTCATTATTGCCGCTAAGCGGATTGCCGGGCGCAAATAATCGGAAAACACGAAGAATGTTCCGCCATAAGGAATTATTCCATCTGTAACAGCAAGTCCGTTCATTATTCCGCCCATCGCATGCTCTCGCACTCCGTAGCGCAAATATCTTCCGCTAAAACTATTTGCTTGAAATTCACCCATGCTTTTTACAAATGTATTATTAGAAGGTGTCAGGTCGGCTGAACCGCCTATTAAGGACGGAAGAAAAGGGGCAATCGCACTAAGTGTTTTTCCTGAAGCATCGCGGGTTGCCATCGCTTCTGTAAATACAGGCAATGCTTTTTTCCATTCTTCTCCAAAGTAGCCAGAGCGAATATTTTCTAATTCTGTCGCAAGCTCAGGATATTTCTTTTTGTATTCTTCAAACTTAGCAAGCCACTTTGCTTCTTTTTTCTTTCCGGCTTCAACGGCTTTACGGAAATGTTTTAACGCTTTTTCAGGAATATAAAATTGCTTTTCTGGGTCCCATCCATAGAATTTTTTTGTCAATTTTACTTCATCTTCACCAAGTGGCGAGCCGTGCACTTCAGCAGTATCTTGTTTGTTCGGACTTCCGTAGCCAATGTGCGTACGAATCATGATTATTGATGGCCGTGCTTTTTCTTTTTTCGCTCGTTGAATAGCTTTGTCAATTGCTTTAATATCATTTCCATCTTTTACTTTTTGCACAAACCAACCGTATGCTTCAAAGCGTTTTGCACGGTCTTCGGTAAAAGCAAGTTCAGTCGGTCCATCAATGCTGATATAGTTGTCATCGTATAAATAAATCAAATTATCTAACTTCAAATGGCCAGCAAGCGAAGCGGCTTCTGCAGTAATTCCTTCCATTAAATCACCATCCCCAAGCGTTGCATAAATATTGTAATCAACAATCTTGAATCCCGGTTTATTATAGCGCGCAGAAAGATATTTTTGCGCTATCGCCATTCCAACGCCGTTTGTAAATCCTTGACCTAACGGACCCGTTGTAACTTCTATGCCGTCAGTATGTCCATATTCAGGATGACCGGGAGTTTTACTGTTTAGCTGACGGAAACTTTTTAATTCGTCTAATGATACATTATAACCTGTTAAATGGAGTAAGCTGTAAATTAGCATAGAGCCATGTCCACCCGAGAGAATAAACCTATCGCGGTTATACCAATGCATATTTGCGGGATTATGGTTTAGATGTTTAGTCCAAAGCACATAAGCCGCTGTTGCCATTCCCATTGGCATGCCGGGATGACCCGATTTTGCTTTTTGCACTCCATCTATCGAAAGCGTTCGAATTGTATTTATACAAAGTTGATCCAACGAAGACTTCATTTCCTATTTCTCCAAAATTACTTAATTCAATGCTTAAAAAACACAGGTTAAAGATAATGAGTCTTTGCAGAATTTCAAAGATGTTTATGCTGATAGAATGTAATTTTAAATCATACCGATGGTAATAGAGCAATTAAAACGCTAACTATTCGATGAAAAACATTTTTTTCTTTTTTTACCCGCATTGTGTCATTGTCAATTCAAATTAGATTTTGCCATCGTTAATTTGATATGACTTACATATAAATTCCACAAAACAAAAAAAAATGCGTCTTGCATTTACATCAAACTTTATATACCATAGTTTCGGAATTTTAGATTTTGAGATTGAAAATAATAAAATGAAACCTCTCTGGAAATTTTTATACAACTATTTAGTTATACCACTTTTTTGGATTTTATTGCAAACTGCGTCTATTTTTAATTCAAAAATTCGGCGTGGAATTAGGGGAAGAAAATATCTTTTCGACACGCTTGAAAAAGAGATTAAGAAACTCTCTTCAAAAAAGAGAATCTGGTTTCATTCTTCATCTATGGGAGAATTTGAACAGGCAAAACCAATTATAGCCGCATTACGAAAAAAATATGCCAATATTAACATTATTGTTACTTTCTTTTCCCCTTCAGGTTTTGATAATTCAAAAAACTTCAAGATGGCAGACATTATCTCGTATCTTCCGTTTGATACAAAGAAAAATGCAGAGCGGTTTATAGAAATTATCAAACCAACGGCGGCTGTTTTTGTTCGTTACGATGTATGGCCAAACCACATAATAGAATTAAAAAACAAGCAGATACCGACACTTATCGCAAACGCAACTATGCGATTTTCTTCTGCGCGATTTTATCCGCTATTAAGAAATTTTCACCGTTACTTATTTAACAGTTTCGATTCCATATTAACAGTATCGTCAAATGATGTATCGGCTTTTAATAAGTTTAAACTTACAAAGCCTAAAATTGAAGCAATTGGCGAAACTCGATACGATCAGGTTCAGCAACGCAGCATTGAAGCTAAAAAGAGACATCTAATTCCACAGCATATTTTAAAAAAGAAAAAAATATTATTGGCGGGAAGCACTTGGCCCGAAGATGAGGAAGTGCTGATTCCGACAATAAAGACTTTACTTAAATATGAAACCAATTTACTCATTATAATTGTGCCGCATGAACCTACTGAAAATGCAATTGAAGAAATTGAGATTAAATTTAACTCTAAGTATCGCACAATCAGATTTTCATCTCTTAACGATTATTCGAATGAACAAGTAATAATTGTAGATAGCGTCGGGGTTCTGATGTCGTTATATCAATATGCTTCTGTGGCTTATGTTGGCGGAAGCTTCAAACAGGGAATTCATAATGTGCTTGAACCGGCTGTGTACGGAATACCTATAGTATATGGGCCCAAATATAAGAACTCGCAAGAAGCAATCGAGCTAATCAATCGCGGCGGAGGTTTCGTTATAAACGATACTTTTGAATGTTATAGAATACTTCGTTCGCTCTTAAATGACGACAAAGCAAACAAATCAGCGGGAAGAGCGGCTTTAAAATTAGTAAAAGAAAATACTGGGGCTACCGAGCGTTTTATTGAACATCTAGAAAAATTTTTAAAGTAAAATATATTTTACACACACTATTTGAACGATACAATGAGAATAGCATATTTTGATACAATTGCCGGAATAAGCGGCGATATGGCGCTTGGAGCATTAGTCAGCGCTGGCGTTAACTTCGATGAACTTATTGCGGAATTAAGAGCGCTCAATTTTTCCGGCTTTGAACTTGAAGCACGACATATAGAGCGCAATGGAATAGTTGCCGCCAAAATTGATGTCGTTATTTCTCACCAACCACATTATCACCGTCATCTAAAAGATATTGAAGAGCTAATTGATAAAAGTTCTCTTAAGGAAAGTATAAAAGAGCGGTCAAAAAAAATCTTCCGCGAAGTTGCAGTCGCCGAAGCAAAGGTGCATAATACTTCAATCGAAAAAGTTCATTTTCATGAAGTTGGCGCAATTGATTCACTAATAGATATTATCGGTGTCTCAATTTGTTTAGAAAAACTTGGTATTCAAAAAGTATTTTCTTCTCCTATGAAAGTTGGAAGCAGTGGAACTGTGAATTCTCAGCATGGAAAACTTCCCATTCCAACACCAGCCACTATGGAAATATTAAAAGATTATCCGATTGTGTTAACCGATGTTCCATACGAATTAACGACTCCGACAGGAGCTGCGATTGTCAAAGCGCTTTCCAGCGGAGTATTGACCTCAGAAAAAATAAAGGTGTCGAAGATAGGGTATGGCGCCGGTGGAAGAGAAATTGAGCAATTACCTAATTTGCTTCGAGTTTTAATTGGAGAACTAGAACCCGATTACGACACAGATGAAATCGTGAACATCGAAACGAACATCGATGATATGAATCCTGAGATTTACCCACATATAATTGAAAAGCTGATTGCTTCCGGCGCACATGACGCTTTTATAATGCCTATCTTTATGAAAAAAGGGCGACCCGGTTTTCTATTATCTACGCTTGTTGAAAAAGTTAAGATAGAAAAAATACTTGCCATAATTTTTCGCGAGACAACAACACTTGGCGTGCGCATTCAACCGGTCGAACGTAAGAAAATTCCTCGTAGGCATAAACAAATTCAAACATCTTTCGGATTAGTAAATGTCAAAATTGTAGAAATTGAGGGTAAAGAGCAAACGAGAGTTGAATTCGAAGAATGCAGACGAATCGCTATAGAAAAGAATTTACCTATTGCAGAAGTTTATCAGAAGTTAGAACACGAGTTGAACAGCTAAACTTTTCAGCCATTTCAATTTTCATGTCACAATTATTTGTTGATATTGCGCTTCCACTTCCATTAGATCATGTATTTACATACATTGTTCCGCCAGAACTACAATCATCTGTAAGTATTGGCAAGCGTGTTCTAGTGCCATTCGGGAAAAAGCATTATACAGGCGTTGTTGTCGCAATGTCGGAAACAACTAAGGTGCGAGGTTTAAAACCTGTAACAGATATTCTTGATGTAAAACCCGCGTTTTCTAAAGAACTTCTCGCATTAACGAATTGGATTTCTGAATATTATTTAAATCCATGGGGCGAAACGCTTAAAGCCGCAACACCGCAAGGTTTATCTCAAGAAAGCAAAAAAGTTGTGTGTCTTATCTTTAAAGAAGTTAATTTACTTTTAGAGCAGACAAAGCAATCCGCTCCAAAACAAAACTCTATTCTGAAAATATTATCCGACTTTAAACCAATCTTACTGAACACACTGAGAAAAAAATCTAAAATCAAAAATATCTATTCGGTGTTAAATGAGATGCAAAACAAGGGTTGGATTTCGATAGAAGAAGAAATTACTAAGCCAAAAGTTAAACCAAAACTAAGTAAATTTATAAGTTTAAAAACAGATGATATATCCAATTTAAAAACCGTTTTAGAGAATCATTCACTAACCAAAAAGCAACGATCAATTATAATAGCTTTATTGGATAATCAACAAGATAGCAATAGCTATGCTGTTGAAATTCACAGATTCATGAAACAAAACATTGTATCGCTTGCTTCAATTAAGAGCTTAGAAAAAAAAGGAATACTTAAAACAATATTAAAAGAGGTAATTCGTTCGAACGAATATGAAAACATAGAACAACCGCAAGAAATTATCTTGAACGCAAATCAAAAGTATGCGTACAATGAAATCTGTAGCGCAATTTCATCAAACAAATTCAAGCCATTTCTATTACATGGAATTACCGGAAGCGGTAAAACGCAAGTATATATTGATGCAATTAAAACCTTACTGCTAAGTGGAAAAACAGCCATAGTGTTGGTTCCAGAAATTTCTTTAACACCACAAACAGTCCGACGGTTTAAAGCGCACTTTGGAAATGATGTGGCGGTAATGCACAGTCAAATGTCAGCTGGCGAAAGATACGATGCATGGCGCTTGGCGCATGAAGAAAAAATTAAAATTGTAATAGGTCCACGCTCCGCAATTTTTGCCCCGCTCAAGAACATTGGTTTGATTGTAGTAGATGAAGAACATGACAGTTCTTATAAACAATATGATTCAACGCCGCGTTACAATGCGCGCGATGTTGCAGTAATTCGCGCATTACAAACAAATGCGGTAGTTGTGCTTGGTTCAGCAACGCCTTCTATAGAAAGCTATTTTAATGCAATAAACGGAAAATATACACTGCTTGAGCTTCCACAACGAATCGATACCGCCAAGCTTCCAACAATTGAAATAGTAGATATGGCAAAAGAAAAGCGCGAGATATACAACGATTTGAAAGAAGAGATTAAAAAGAGCGGAAAACAATTTCCAAAACGGCTTCCGTATACATCCATTTCTCGCTTACTTCAGACGGAAATTACAGAACGCTTGCAGAAAAAGGAAGGAATTATACTTTTGCAAAATAGGCGTGGTTTTTCACATGTCATGGAATGTTTCGATTGTGGTTATGTAGAAAAGTGTGATAACTGCGATGTGTCGCTTACTTTTCACGTTACGAAAAAACATCTTCGGTGCCACTATTGCGGTTATGTAAAGAAACCACCGTCTATATGCCCGAAGTGCAATGGAATTGAAATACGCATGTATGCTTTTGGAACCCAACAAGTACAGGAGGAATTGCAAGCTTTATTTCCAGTAGCAACTATACTGAGAATGGATCGTGATACCACAAGCCACAAAGGCGCTCACGATAAAATTCTAAATCAATTTGGCATGGGCGAAGCTGATATACTTCTCGGGACACAAATGGTTGCTAAAGGATTAGATTTCCCTCGCGTAACGTTGGTCGGTGTAATTTCTGCCGACACACAAATGCTTCTGCCTGATTTCAGATCTTCCGAAGGAACATTTCAATTATTAACTCAAGTTTCTGGACGCGCCGGACGAAGTACGCTTGAAGGAGAAGTAATAATTCAGACATTACAACCGGATCACTATAGTCTTAAACATGTATTGACGCATAATTACCGCGGATTTTATCAGGAAGAAATAGAATATCGCCGAGAACTTGATTATCCACCGTTTTCAAGAATTGTTCTTTTAGAATTTTCCGGCGAAAAAGAAAACGAGGTTCAACATCATGCAAAAAAATTTACGGAATATTTAGAGCTTTTCAATAAACAAAATAAATACATAGTTCTTGGTCCTGCAGACGCGGCAATTTCAAAATTAAAAAATGTTTATAGAAAACACGTTTTAATTAAAGATTTAAAAAAAGCAGACCCTTCTGGCGCATTTTTACGCGCAGACCTTTTAAAAGCAATAAAGCGATATGAAGCATCTCCAATATTTTCAAAAAAAGTAAAGCTTACTTTAGATGTTGATCCGCAAGGAATGATGTAAGATAGAAATTTATAAGTACATCTTATTTCTCATAATTAACGAAGCAATATCATCTTCTTCCTGAAGACCTTCGTTTGATTCTGCTCATTCTTGACTG
>JBBIII010000073.1:7394-12454 GCA_037446575.1 Ignavibacteriales bacterium | reverse complement strand
GCTTGCACGCGCTTTAAATGATATTGTGTATTTTTTTACATTTATACCAAATAATTGAACAAGCTGTATATGCCACCAAGAAGAACCAGCAGTTGTGATTGTAACCTTTAAACTGGCAGTGCCTGTTATTGGACTTACTGTAGATCGTTCCATAGTTGCAGCAGCGGTTCCATCACCTTGCCACGCCCACATGGATATATCTTCACCTTCGAATCCGCCGTTTACTATTTTTTCGACCTGTGCTCCGGCAAAACTAACAACAAATACCAGTGCGAAAAAACAAATAATATATCGTTTCTTCATTTTTTTTACCTCCAAAATTATTGGATTAAAAATTTGTTAATTAGTTATTACTGAAATAATGGATGGGCTGTTAATCCATCCTTTATAGACCAGATTTTTTAATCTAGTCTATTCATGCGTCGATATTTTATTATCGAGCATTTCGGTGGTAAATAGTTTTTAAAAAAAGAATTTACACCTCCTTTCATTCTATTAATTGGTTTTTAAATTGTTTAACACTTTTAAAAAGTGTTTTGCTCTTGGATCGTTGTTTAAACTAACAGCTTTTTCAAAGTTTTCTTTTGCCCCAACATTCATCTTTTCTTGCAATAAGATAATACCCAAATCTGTATAAAACTCAGCTTGTTGCGGATAAAGTTCTATTCCTTTTGTTATTAGTTTCTTTGCTTCGTCAGTTCGTCGGAAGTATAAATAAATTTGACTTAAAAAAGCCAATGAGTTTTTATGCGCAGGATTTAATTCTAAAACTTTATTGAATCTTTCTTCTGCCTCTTTCCACTTATCTTTTCGCATAAAATGAAGAATTCCCAGGTTATGATTAAGTTCGATGTCATCCGGCCATTGCCGCAGTGCATCATTATAGGTGGCGACCCCTTTTTCATAATTTATTAAAGCGGCATCAAAATCCTTATTGTCTCTATATGATTTTTCTGTTTTGATTAGGTAAACTTGTCCTATTCTATTATATATCTCTTTGATCGGTTGTATAGCAAGAGCGGCTTTATATTCTGCCAACGCTTCGTCGAATTTATTTTCCTCTTGGAGCATTAAACCGTAATCAATATGAAGCTTAACAATATTTTTATCTTCTTTTGCAAAAGATATTGCTAATTGTTCTGTCCTTTCATCTCCTAATCGTATAAATGTTCTCTTATGCCGGTCGGTAAAGGGCCAATGTGATGTTAATTGATAAAGCATGTAATTGATGATTTCCTTGTCCAATAATGTCAGGTTACTCATAGCATAATAAGCGCTGTCTGAAAGCCGTTTGTTCCAATCCCAATTTTTATCAATCATACTGTATTCCGACATAACTTTTGCAATGCTTTTAGCAATTTGAAAATAACCCTGCTGGTTTGGATGAACATGTTCAAAAAGCATTTCATTGCCTATAATACTATTTTCCGATATCTGCTCGAAGTCGTTGTTAATATCTACAAACGGAACTTGATTGTTGCGGCAAACGCTTTCGATTATCTTATTAAAAGAAGAAGGAGCGCGAAAACGAATAACATCTAAATCCACGGCGCGCTCATAATGGCTCTTTGCCTTATCAAACATCTGCATTTCATAATAACATCTTGCTAAATCATAATGAGTTTCAGCATACATAGAATCTATTTCCAATGCCGCTGAATATGCAATACTTGCCTCTTTATATCGCTTTTCATTTCGTAATAAATTCGCCTTGGTTGATAATTCTTTCCAAAGCGTTGTATCTTTTTTGTCGTAATAATCCGAATGCTGAGATGCGAATGGCGAAAATCCTTTTTTGTTCGAAACTAAGTTGCAAATTATAATATCCGTTTTATGTTTTTTTGACGCCTCTATTATAACTTCGATATTCTTTCTAAACGAAATTTCTGTCCTGCTAACAATTTCATCGCTTAGTTTGATCCCAATATCCTTTGCCACTATGCCCATCATAGTTCCCCGTTTCAATGTTGGGTCTTTGCTGATATCTTTACCAAAAAGAAAATTCACCGCATCTCTTGTAAGAAGAAATAACTTTGATTTTTGCAATTTGAGCAGAGTGTGCGTTAAGGTCCAATTATCAAAGAAAGATAATCTTGAAGCAGAACCAAAAACGCCGTAGAATTCATTGTGTCCGGCGTAAAGAATAATTAAATCGGGCTTATACTTTTCTAATATCTCTTCCGCCATGTCTGTTATTGAATAACTTGAAATTGCCGTAACGCCGCAATTGACTACTTCAATATTTTTTTGAGGATGCAACGACGCTAACAAGTGTTTTAACATAGCAGGGAATGCGGCGTTTGCCTGATACGGAAATCCCTGAACGGATGATTCCCCTAAGCAAAATATTCTATAGGTGCTATTGCTCTTATCCGCATCAAAAGTTTGTGATAATGGAATAGGCGTTTCTATCCCTTTTTGGAAGAAATAACGCTTCGTAAAATCTTTATTCAAAGCATATTTATGAATAACCCCATCTTTTTGTAAAACGAAAAGATCGAGATTCCCGCCATAGTTGAAAATTCTAAGTCCGATTTCTATGAGTAATAAGAATAAAAAAGGGAGAGCAATCATTACTATCCGGAAGAAAAATTTCTTCGGTTTCGATAAAGTCGCATCAGAAATATTCTTGCTTACCAATTCACACTTAATATTATTTGATTCTTTTTTCTCCATTCACAATAACTTTAATTACATTATGAAAACGATTTTCAACACATAAAGCGAAATATTGTTTTTATGATTTATATAAATTGCTAATTAAAAGAAGCGCAATAATTTTTATATGCTTCAAGCTTTGCAATCAATGTCGTATTTGAAGAACTTTTTTTTAGTTGATTAAGAATTTCTGTGCCTTTTTCAAATTGTGAAATATTAAAATAGGCATAACCCAAGTTATAAAGCAGCACGGGATTGTTTGGGTCTTTCTCGCGCGCTATTTCGAGAAATGTTACTCCTTTTGATATATTATTTGACATCAGATATATTTGACCAATCCATTGGTATGTAAATGCGGTTTCCTGATATCTTAATAATTCAAACATTAATTCCAATGCTTTATCGTATTTTTTCATAGATAGTAAAACTTTTACTGCTGGTTCGTAGAACAAATCAAAATATGGGACAGTGTAAATTAGCGCCTTGTATTCCTTAAAAGCTTTATCAAATTCTCCTTTATTTTCATAATAATTTGCTAAAGCAATATGACCCTGTTCAAGCGTCATAGTTCGCTCTCGAAGTATGCTTAATCCGATTGAATCAACTTTTGATTTTGGCTTAAAATTTTCTAAAGCTAAATTTGGTCCTTGTGTTTTCATAAATGGCCAGCCGGCTTTTAATCTAAAGACTATAAGCGATGCATATATACTATCCAATTCTGTGAATCCCCAATTAGCGCAATAGTATGAAGATGGTTTAATTCGTTCATCCTGCCAATGTGCGCTTATAAACTTTTCTTTACGCATAGTTTCAAAAAAAGCATCCGCCATTAAAAAATAGCCGTCAATGTTAGGATGCAGATGTTCAAGCATCAAATTATTGCCAATGATATTATTAGGTGAATGAGATTCAAAATATTGTTTCATTGGTACGATAGGAACATTATATTCATCTGCCAAAGAGTGTAATATATTGTTGAAATCTTCAGGCGCACGGAATCTAAGAGCGTCTAAGTCTTTTGCATAATAGTAATTTCTCTTTGCTTCTTCATATTTACCCAGCTTTTCAAAAGTAGAAGCGGTTTTGTATACATCAATAGCGGATGGAGCGTCTTTAGTCTCAATTGATTCGAATGGTTCGTTATCTTTTATATTGCTTACTAATTCGCTTAATATAACCTTAACGCCTGCTTTTTGAGCTTTCACTATAATTTCTCGAAGATTTTCCCTAAACTGATTTAATCCTAATTGATAGTCTTTACTATCAAGCGGAATAATTTTTTTAGCGACAATACGTTCCATTAAAGTAGCTGAAGGATCGCTTTTTAAATTTGCATTTTCCTTGCTGACTAAATTTTGCAAGGCGCTTAACACATCTCGCATCAGTATATAAATCCTGAATTTTTGCAAAGCCAATGCAGTATTTACTATCCACCGATTTTTTCCTAACGATTCTACCGAACCAACGCCTAATACTCCGTAGAACTCATTATGGCCGGTGTAAATTAAAATGGCGTCTGGGTGGTGTTCCAGAATCTCGTCCATAAAATCTAATTGAGTATAAGTATTAATAGCTGTCAAAGCTGTATTTACTACTTCAATCTTTTTTTCTGGAAAGATATCTGAAAGGCGTCGTTGCAGTATTCGTGGAAATGTAACATTGTTGCCGTAAGGAAAACCAGCCGCCGCAGACTCGCCTAATATAAAAATTCGGTATCCATTCTTTGGTTTTTCTTTTAGGAAAAGATCTTTACGCGGCGTAGGAGCATCGTTTAAATTTCGAAAATAACGCTTAGCTATATCTAAATTGATTCCATAATATGCTGAGGTTTCATCTGGTGTTGAGATAAAAAGAGGTACTTCACTGCCGTAATCAACTAAACGTAATCCAACTTCAAGAATCCCAATTAAAATAAAAGGAGCCAATAAAGTTATAAACAGAAATATTCTTTTAGAGGCTAACTTAGATGGATTTTCAATAACTTGTTTTGTTTTCATATTTTTTGGTGACTTTTTTTGAAAAAGTCAGTGGATTTAACAAACAAGAATAAAGTTACGCTTGTGCAAACGTGCAATTATCCTATTTCTATTATTACACTTCACGATTTGTGCTTGGAATTAAAATTATGCTAAGCTCTTTCTGCTATTATCGATTATGTAATGAAGTAAATTTTTTTTGAATTAAAGTCTATTGAATATGAAATAACCAATGTTTTTTGATTCTTTACTTTTTGTAGATGCAACTATAAAAGCTTTTCCAAAAACTATTATTAGAGAATTATCAATTACCCCATTAAAAAATCAAAACTAATTGAATCGATTTAATTTTATAAAGTCATCATTTAAAAAGCAAGTCAAAAGAAGATTTTTTTTAACTTTTCCATTTACCGATTACTTGGTTTG
>JBBIII010000073.1:0-7294 GCA_037446575.1 Ignavibacteriales bacterium | reverse complement strand
AGCAAGTCAAAAGAAGATTTTTTTTAACTTTTCCATTTACCGATTACTTGGTTTGTCAACTCTTTGTCAAATTATTGTCTATAATTTTGATTGTTTACATGGTTGTCTACTTGATTTAAAAAAAATTATGCTAAAGAACCTACGATATTTCATACTCTCTCTGTTTATTTTTTTGATTAGACTTATTTATTACAATGAGTTGTTTTGGAAAATTTTTAAACTGAATTGTTTTGCTTTTGACAAGAACACATATATATTCTTTTAAACACTCGAAGTAAAATATTTGGAACAGGTACTATCGTGTTAAAATATTTTTATTGAGCTGAAAACTTTTCTACCAGCAATTATGCAATAATTAGTATCATTAGCAGAAACAGCAATATTATTACTGCATTTGTTTCATTTTGTATATACTTAAAAAACTTAATTAACATCATCTAAAAGAAAAAATAAAAACAATTAGGATTAGTATAGTAGCCACTCACAAAAAAAAAATAACCAAATTGCGAAACTAACTTACTACAGTCTAAAAGTGATCGAGTTCATTTTTGGATTCTTATCGATCGACAGCGTGTTTAATTCTATCTTAATCCAGCAACAGTTACTTTGCCCAATAGAATTTTGCCGATTTAACATCGCGCGAGTTGGATCCAACATGTACTATAAACTCACCTGCTTCCCAATCATATTGAAGACTGTTGTCGTATAATTTTAAATCCTCGGTGGCAAGTTCCATGCTGACTTCTTGTTTTTCGCCCGGGTTAAGCATTATTTTCCTAAAACCCTTCAATTCCGT
Source organism: Ignavibacteriales bacterium (assembly GCA_037446575.1). Taxonomy (GTDB): domain Bacteria; phylum Bacteroidota; class Ignavibacteria; order UBA10030; family UBA10030; genus JBBIII01. The sequence continues at coordinate 6,498 of JBBIII010000073.1, read as the reverse complement.
TATTGGACGTGATGTGGACGCAAGTGAATCTTGAATATATAACTGAACCACCTCTTCTCCTGCATACCTGCCTGTATTAGTAATAGTTACTGTAATCAATAGTTTATCTTTCCCTTTAAGATGTGTTTTGCTAAGCTTGAAGTTGCTATAATCAAATTCAGTATAACTCAATCCGTAACCAAAAGGGAATAATGGCTCGCCAATGAAATATCTATATGTTCGTCCTGTCATATTATAATCTTCGAATGGCGGTAATTGATCTACAGATTTATAAAAAGTTACTGGTAGTCTACCGGATGGATTGTAATCTCCAAATAGGACATCTGCTAAAGCAGTTCCACCTTCTTGTCCCGGGTACCATAGTTGAATAATGGCAGGAATATTTTCTTTAGCCCAATTTACAGATAAAGCGCTGCCACTTGTAAGAACAAGCACAATTGGTTTGCCTGTTGCGTTAAGTAATTTCAGTAATTTATCTTGCACTCTTGGCAAATCGAGATTTGTTCTATCGCCGCCTTTGAATCCCTCATAATCAACACGCATTTCTTCGCCTTCTAATTGCGGAGATATACCGCCCACGAAGATTACGACATCCGAATTTTTTGCTTTTTCAATTGCCTTTTTAAAATGATTTACTTCTAACAATTCCCATTGAACAATCAATTGTGGGCGGGGCGAGTTCTGGAAATATTCTAACTTGAATGCATGCTGTTTCCCTTCTTCAAGATGAACATGATTACTTTTAGTATAGAGTTCATGTGTTGTCCAATCTTCTAATACTATTTTATCGTCTATATATAAACGGAAACCGCCATCGCTCTTAATTATCAAATTATATTCACCTGTCTCTGGCGGATTAATATTGCCGCTCCATCTAATCGCTTGTATTTCTGACATTCCTTCGAATGACGGTATCTTTGAACCATAACACCAATTGGTATGGTTTATAAGATTAATTCTCGAAAAAATTGGTTCGCTCTTTAATTCTTTGTCTTTAAAATATTCTATGAAAATTCCTGGTTGATTATCAACGCTGAACACTTTAGGTGGAATATTATTAATCACAGCGCCTTCTTCAACAATGTCGCATCCCTGTTCATACAATACTTTTATTGAATTGCCGACTTTGTTTTTAATCCCTTGCAAAGGTGTTACATATTTAGAAGGTGTGCCGTGGTAATTGCCTAATAACACTGGGTATGAATCTGCCGTTGGTCCAATTACTGCAATCTTCTTAATATCTTTTCCAAGCGGTAAAATATTTTTTTCGTTTTTAAGAAGCACAATAGATTCTTGCGCGGCGCGAAGTGAAAGTTTCCTATGCTCCTCGCAATCATTTTTTTCGATAGGTATTTGGTTATATTTTACAATTTCCGGCGGGTCGAACATGCCAAGTTTAAACCGCGCTGTGAATAATCTTTTAACAGCCGTGTTAATATCTTCTTCTGTTAGCAATTTATTTTTAATTGCTTCTTTCAGTCCATACTCAAATACTTTGCCGCATTCTAAATCTGTTCCTGATTTTACGGAAAGCGCGGCGGCTTCGGGCGCGGTTTTTACAATTTTGTGATTGGCAAATATATCGTAGATTGCCCCGCAGTCCGATACTACATAACCTTCAAAACCCCAATCTTTGCGCAAAATATCGCGTAGCAATTTTGTTGAGCCGCAACAGGCATCGCCCAAGTAACGATTGTACGCGCACATAATTGAAAACGCGCCTCCTTCTTTTATACATGCTTCAAATGCGGGGAGGTAAGTCATGTAAAGATCGCGATTGTTAGTTATAGCATCGAATGTATGACGATCTGGTTCTGGACCGCTATGTACAGCATAGTGTTTTGGCGTGGCAATTGTTTTAAAATATTTTGGATCATCGCCTTGTAATCCTTTAACAAATGCGACGCCCATTCGAGAAGTCAGGTATGGATCTTCGCCATAAGTTTCTTGCCCGCGTCCCCAGCGAGGATCGCGAAAAATATTTATATTCGGGCTCCAGAAAGTCAGACCTTTATAAATTGCGCGGTCGTTTTTACGGACAAAGTCATTATATTTTGCACGTGCTTCTGTAGAAATGACATCTGCTACTTCAAACATTAATTCTGTGTTCCATGTTGCTGCAAGTCCGATTGCCTGCGGAAAGACTGTGGCAACTCCAGCTCGTGCAACGCCGTGCAGGCATTCATTCCACCAATTATATTTTGGAATTTGAAGGCGAGGAATTGCTTTTGCGTCATTTACCATTTGCGAAATTTTTTCTTCTAATGTCATGCGCGAGACTAAATCATTTACCCGTTCTTCAACGGGAAGTTGTGGATTAAGATATTTATGCGCTTTTTCGGAAACTTGAGATAAAGCAGTAATAGCGAAAGTAAGAATTAAGAAAAAAAGAGGTCTCATAAATCCTCGCTAAAAAAAAATTAGATATTGAACGATTAACAGTTACTGAATTTAAGCATAGTAAATAAATAAAACCAATCCTAATTAACATTTAAGGGGAATGAAAATTTTATGTTGATTAGAACAATCTTTTCTTTAAGCGGCGGCTAATTTAATTTGATAATTCCAATGAGCGGATTATTCTTAATTCTAATTCGCGTAATTCAGCTAAGCTTCTCATTCTACCGAATAATGAATAGCCCGGATAAATTCCTTTTCGGTTCATATCGAGTATTCTGCCACCGCCAGTTAGAACTGCAACTTTTTTCTCTATATTAATTTAATGTATTCCATCTTTTTTTCCATTAATGTGATTTATGTAGAAAAATTAATTTGTGTTTTAAAAGTATATATACTTATATTCATCAACCTAAAAATATGATGAATTGTTCATTTTAATAATGATTCACAACTTTCAAAAGATAGAAAGAGAGAAAAAACGTGAAAAGTTATATTAAGAAATATTTTAAGACTTGCCCGAAATCTGGAAAACTAATCGGTTTAAAATCAGAAGGCGAATATAGCAAGCTGATTATTCCATTCATCGGACTATTAGCAATTTTGTGGATAATTTTTAGAGTTGCAACAAAACCGAGCCGCATAACATATCCTTGCGTTCGGGTTGCAATGCCAATAGCATCGAGTTTCATTGCATATTTTGTACTGCCAGCTCTTGCAATATTTGCATGGTTGCGGGCGAGAAAGAATCAGGTAACGGCAACAGCGCTTTTTGCGATAGCCGGATTCGGCGGAACTTATATGCTTGATAGTGATATATTAGGAGAAAGATCTATCCAACTTGCAACAATTGTACAACCAGCAAACCAACCAATTGGGACTGCAGTTGGAATTTTTCCTGGCAGAGTAGCTTGGGTGCATAACCCGGATGCAACTAATCAAAATTGGGTTGCAAGCACAAACAGCGGTACTGGCTGGTTTTTACCTGCAAATAATAACCAGAATGTGATTGATAAAATGATATCAGCTGCTATTCAGAAATTAACTGAACAAACAACAGATTCCAGTGCCTGGAAAGCAATATTTGAATTTCATAATAATACGCGTGGCAAAGGAGCTATAAATTATAAGTCTGGCGAAAAAATATTTATTAAAACCAATGCGGTAAGCGGATGGTTTGGAAATTATAATGCATTTGATTTATCGAAGACTGCAAATAGCTGGTATAATATTTCAGAAACTTCGCCCGCCGTTGTATTATCAGTTTTACGTCAATTAGTAAATGTTGTCGGTGTTCGTCAGCAGGATATTTATGTCGGCGATCCTCTTAGACATATTTATAAGCATTGTTACGATTTATGGCATAGTGAATTCCCTGATGTGCATTATTTGGATTACAGTGGTTATGAAAATTTAGGTAGGGAAAAAGTTGTAAAGAGCGCCACTGCAAAAATTATTTACTCGGATCGTGGGGCGGTTTTGCGTAATAATACAAACTCGGCTTACGGAACGGAGCCAATATATAAAGATACTCTTTATACGGTTTTTGAGGATGCCGAGTATCTTATAAACCTGCCTATCTTAAAAGGTCATAGACGCGCAGGTACGACTATGTTTGCCAAAAATCATTTTGGTTCTCATACGCGTGATGGGGCGGCTCATTTACACAGCGGATTGGTTGCTCCGTTAGAAATGGAAAAAGGGATTGACAGACCGGGATACGGTCTTTATAGAGTGCAAGTTGATTTTATGTGCCATGCATTACTAGGAAAAAAGAATCTTGTTTATTTGATGGATGCTCTCTGGGCAACTAATCACGAACTCGCATCACCACTTAAATGGCAGATGGCTCCGTTTAATAATGATTATATGTCATCTGTTTTTGCATCGTTCGATCCTGTAGCGATAGAATCGGTTGGATATGATTTCTTGAGAGCAGAATTTACATCGTCAAGGAATCCTTTAGTCGGTACTTATGTGCAAATGCCAGGAGTTGATGATTATTTACATCAGGCGGCTGATTCATCTAATTGGCCTGCGGGAATAAAATACGATCCGGATAGCACGAGTACATATTTTAGAAGCTTAGGCGTGCACGAGCATTGGAATGATGCAGTCAATAAACAATACTCGCGAAATTTAGGTAACGGTGATGGTATTGAATTAGTAAAAGTTAGTGGAAGTGTTTTTGTTGATAATTACAATGCTACAAAGCCGCAAGAATTTGTTTTATATCAAAACTATCCGAATCCGTTTAACCCGACAACAACTATAGAATATAATATATCTGTTAATGCTCATGTTAATATTATTATCTATGATATACAGGGTAAAAGAATTACTACTTTGGTGGATGGCGTGCAATCAGCAAGAAGCTATAGGATCGAATGGAATGCTTCCAACTTTAGTAGTGGTTTGTACATATGCAGATTTAATGCTAATAGCATTGATGGTTCGAAGAGCTTCACTGATGTAAAAAGACTTATGTTGTTGAAGTGAAATATTTTCTTATCTAAAAGCGGTTTGTTGGATTTATATGCTGTTCTGAATTGTATTAATGTTTAGCAGATCGTAAGTAAAATTAAATCCTGATCTTCGATATTCATGATCAGGATTTTTTTTTGTATATTGATTAAAATTTTAAATTTTTACCTCATTAATATACACAAACAAAAAAAAATAAACATTTTATAATAGGTTAGAATAATGGAAAATAAAAAAAATCAAGTTACAGATAATTTGTCTTTACAGGGCGCTTTCTATACAAATAAGTATAGAAATCTCTTTGCCGAAATTTTAGACAAGAGCGATAAAGAAATAAATGAAAAAATTAACAGAGCATTTCATCAATTATTCTATGGAGATGATAAATCACAAAGAGTTTATTATCCCGTTGAACCTGATATGGCATACATTGTGGACATAGATCATCAAGATGTGCGGACAGAGGGAATATCTTATGGAATGATAATAGCTGTACAAATGGATAAGAAAAATGAATTTGACAGACTTTGGAAATGGGCTAAAACATATATGCAGAATAAAGATGGAGAAAGAAAAGGATATTTTGCATGGAGTTTAAAAACAAACGGTGAGATTATAGATATAAACTCAGCTACAGACGGGGAAGAGTGGTTTGTAACGGCATTATTTTTTGCATCGGCAAAATGGGGAGATGGCGAAGGTATATATAATTACAGAGCTGAAGCGCAAGCTTTATTAGATATTATGTTGAGCAAGTGCGACTTGTTTGACGGTTCTGATACAATTACAAATATGTTCGATAAAGAAACCAAGCAAATTGTTTTTGCTCCAATCGGAACAGCGGCAAGGTTCACAGATCCATCATATCATGTTCCGCATTATTACGAACTGTGGGCGCGGTGGGCAGATAAAAATAATCAGTTTTGGGCGGATGCGATTATTGCAAGCCGTGAGTTTTTGAAAAAAACTGTTCATCCTAAAACCGGTTTAGCACCGGATTATGCTTATTTCGATGGAACTCCTGCAGACCCTTATAACGGAGGAGCCAACAATTTTAGGTTAGACGCATGGCGTGTTGCAATGAATATTGCAATAGATTATGAATGGTTCACACAAGGCGATGATAAATACGGTAAATGGGCTGAAGAGCAATCGAATAGAATACTCGATTTCTTTTATTCAGGTGGTATTAGAAAGTATGCAAGCGTATTTACTTTAGATGGCAAAGTATTGGTAGCAGATCACAGTCCAGGGTTGGTTGCAATGAATGCAGTTGCAACGCTTGCATCTACAAATGAGTACAGAAAAGAATTTCTTTATGAATTTTGGAATTTGCCGATTCCCGATGGACAATACCGGTATTATGATGGATTGCTATATATGCTTGCATTACTACAGTGTAGTGGGAATTTTAAAATATATCACATCAAGTAAGTTAAAGTAGCCGCAATAAAACCGGAATTTTATTTTATAGATGTCTGACACTTCCTTATGTTCTTGTTTGAAAGTGTCTGACATCTTTCTGCGGTAAAACAAAACCGCAAAGCACGCAAAGCAACGCAAAGTTTAGATGTCTGACACTTGCTTATGTTCTTGTTTGAAAGTGTCTGACATCTT
>JBBIII010000072.1:0-12594 GCA_037446575.1 Ignavibacteriales bacterium | reverse complement strand
GACTTCCCAACGAAAATAATATGAGCTTGACAATTTTGATTTGATTCATTATCTTTTTTACAAATAAATAAGCATTAATCTAATGGAGAGTATATCGAGGGCTTGTTAAAGGTTTTCTCATTATGTCAGTTGGATGACAATTGAGAGTTTTATATTTAAACCTTTTCAAGTTCGGCGATTGCTCAAGTGAGTTTTAATAATTTGCCGAAGGAGAAATTGAAAATATCTCATTCGGCTTTTTTTTTATATGAAGAACCTTTATTCGATAATACTAGTAATACTTATCAACAGTGCATTTGTTAATTCACAACCGATGGTCGATTTGACTATTATTGATGAAACTAAGAATTCAATTACACTTGAATTTAAACCTGTTATTTCTAAACAACAGATATTGACAAAAAGCGGCTCTATACTCACAAAATTCGATTTCTTTGGAAGCCAAATTAAGTACGATTCGTTTGGCAATGCAGAATTCTTTAGAGCTGTTTTATTATTATTTCCATCTGAAAAGTATTCTTTGCAAATAAGTGCAACAGAATCTGAATTGATCGATAGTGTCGAATTAATTAGAAAACCTCGATTAAAAAACCTGAGTGATTTTGGCGTCGCAGAAGAATTTGAAAATCAACCATTGGACAGTAGTAATCAAATTATTCAATATCCGATTGCAGAAATAGCCGACATAGAAAATACTAGTGTAGGCATAATAGGAAGGTTAATTTTAAGACCAATTCACAAAGTTGAAAAAGGGAGGGTGAGGATTTATTCTCGGTTTAAGCTAACAATAAACTTTATGGACGGATTTACAGAAAACGTAAAAGTGTCTTCTTTATTAAAAGGCGAAATACCTAAAACGGTTCGTTCTTTAAAAAAGTTAAATATAGATGCGAAAAACGCTTCACTAAAAGTTTCACAACTTTCTCAAGGCAATTGGTATAAAATTGAAGTTCAAGACGCTGGAATGTATAAAATTGATAATAATTATTTGAGACAATTAAACATTACATATAGCGATATAGCAAAATTAAGAATATTCGGGAATAGTGGAACGATAATTCCCGATGATCCTAACGTGGTGTTTCCAGATTCACTGGTGGAAATTTCACGATATATCGTTAGAAAGAATACATCTAATATCCCAAGCCCAGATGATTTTATTATTTTTTATGGCAAAGGATCAACAGGTTGGAATTATAGAGGTCAAAATAATTTCCAACATTATATAAATCCATATACAGATAAGAATTGTTACTTTTTTACATTTGATCAAATAGACGGAAAATCAATGGACTCGATTGTAGCTACTGATGGTCCATTGCCAACGCATCAACCGACTTCTTTTAGAGAGAAAATATTTATTGAAAAAGAATTATACAATATCGGAAATTCAGGTAGACGATGGATTGGGAAATTATTTTCTGGGTCGGACAACAGCGAAACATATCGAAATTCTTTGCCGGGCTTTGTCTCTTCATCTACAATTTCATACACTTTTAATTTTGCTCGTCGTTCGAAAACTGTGGATTATTTAAGCGTATTCGAAAATGGACAAAGATTTATTTATAGAAGTATGACTCCGGCATTTGACGCTGAAAACATCTACTATGCACATGGATTATCAGTAACAGGCGCTTGGAGTGGCGGGGTTGCCGATAATGCTAGCGTGTTAAAAATATTAGTCGAAAGCGCTAATGACGACGCTAAAACTTGGCTTGATTGGATAGAAATTTTCTATGATAGAAAATTCGAAGCAATTAATGACGCGCTTATTTTTACCTCACCGGATTTATCAGGTTCTATTCAATATGTAGCAAGTAATTTTACCTCTAACGAAATATATGCGTTTGATGTTACATCGCATTCAAACGTAAAAAGAATTGTCCAACTAGAAATAGAACCAAATAATTCTTCTGTAAGAAAGTTCAAATTACAACAGACAAGCGGGACGGTAAGAGAAATAGCGATCGTAGGGATCGGAGCTTTAAGAACACCTCCGACTGCCGTCAATGTTCCGAATTCAAATTTACGCAGCGCTCAAAATCAAGCTGAGTTTGTTATAATAACGCCGACCGAATTTATTCCAATCGCAAATAAATTAAAAAATCACCGCGAAACCATGGGCGAACCGTTAATGACTACTGTAGTCGACGTTAATCACATTTATAATGAATTTAATTGTGGAGTGTCTGATCCGCTTTCGATACGTTCATTTCTAAAATTTACTCAGCAAAGATGGTCTATTGTCCCTCAGTACGTTTTGTTATTAGGAAGTGGACATTTCGACTATAAAAATATATTAAAAACTAATGTGCGAAATTGGATTCCTGTCTATGAAACGGAAGAGTCTTTTTTCGATTATAATTCTTTTACTACCGACGATGTATATGCTATTTTTAGATCGATATATTCTATTGCAATAGGTAGAATACCTGCGCGTAATTATAATGAAGCAGAGATTACTGTAAATAAAATCATTTCTTATGAAAAAAATTCCCCAATTGCCCCTTGGAGAAATAAAATTACTTTTATAGCTGATGACGGAAGAACCTCGGAAGGCGATGATGGTCAAATATATACGACCGATACAGATGCCGGATTAGCTGAAAATCCTTTTGTTGTGCCCGAAAGTTTTGAAAAAAATAAAATATATATAGTAGCCTATCCAACTGTAAACAGTTCTGCGGGACGAAGAAAGCCCAATGTGAATAAAGACATTGTTGAAGCTATCAACAATGGAACATTGATAACTAATTTTATAGGTCACGGTAATGAACGTTTATGGGCGCATGAAGCGATTTTTACCAGAGAGGATGAGTTGCCAAAATTAACAAACAAAAATTTTCTCACCTTAGTTTTTGCTGCAACCTGTAGTTATGGTCGATTTGATGATCCGAAAGAAATAAGCGCCGCAGAAAAAATCTTATTAATGGAACAGGGCGGAGCTATTGTTAGTATTTCCGCCGCAAGAAAGGTTTTTAATGGCGATAACGTTCAATTAAATAAGGTTTTTTATTCTAATCTATTGTTTAAAAATGCGCAAAAGAAAATTCCGCGAATCGGTGATGCTTGGAGAAATGCAAAGGCGACTTTATCGGCAGGTCTTTATTCCAACACGAGGAAGTTTTTCTTATTCGGCGACCCATCTATGAAATTATTATTACCTGAGGGCAATGCATCGGTAGATAGTATAAATGGCAATTCATTGGTAAGTAATGTAAATATAAAAATAAAATCTTTAGAACGAATAATGATTGCAGGCACGGTCAGTCTGTCGGACACAACTATAGGTTTTAATGGAAGAGCTAACTTACAATTATTAGATGCAAAAAAAGCTATTGAGATAAAAGAAGGAAAAGGCACTTTTAGGTTTAATGTTGTTGGCGGACCATTGTTTAATGGTGATGTTACAGTTGCAAATGGTAAATTCAAAGCTATTATTCCAATTCCCAAGGATGTTAACTTTGGCAAAACATCTCGGTTAACACTATACGCTTGGAATAATATTACTGACGCTGTTGGTTATACAGAAAAAATCACAGTTGAAGGTGTTGATACAACTAAGGAATTTAACGGTCCTAATATTTCAATTTTTTTAGAAGATTATAATTTTAGATCTGGCGATGTAGTAAATGCAAACCCGATGTTGATTGTAAAATTGGCAGATGAAAGCGGAGTAAACACTTCAACAGCTGGAGTAGGACATCAGCTATCGGCAGAGTTGATCAACCCATCGCGGTTTTTTGACTTATCGAGTTATTATACTACGGACCTCGATACATACAAATCGGGTGAAGCGCGTTATAAATTAACAGGGCTTGAAGATGGTAAATATAATCTTAAAGTAAAAGCTTGGGATATATATAATAATAATGCCGAATCTGAAATATCCTTCATTGTATATAACGCTACTGACTTAGCTTTGTTGAATATGATGAATTATCCAAATCCTTTTTCAAATTCAACTACATTTACATTCCAGAGAAACTCAACTGAACCAATAGAAGTGGAAATTAAAATTTATTCTGTTGCCGGCAGATTATTAAATAGATTTTCTACAATCACTTCAGAAAGATTTGTGAAGGTACAATGGGATGGAAAGGATTATGAAGGTGATAATCTATCTAATGGAATATACTTTTATAAAATCATAGCACGTAACCATGTAAGCAAACAATCAAACGAAAGGACAGGAAAATTTGCAATCTTGCGCTAAGTATGATAAGAAACACATTAGATCATAAGCGATAAGAGAAAAATTGAATATAAACACAAATTACAGTAAGTTGAATTATATAACAATCAGATTTATTGAATTATAAGTTTGGAGGAAGTTTTGTAATGAAGTATTTTATTTATTTATTTATGATGGCAATAACTTTTACAGGAATCACCAACAGCCAAACAACAGTAACAACTGCAGTTCCATTTTTATTAATAGCGCCCGATTCGCGTTCTTGCGGGATGGGAGAAACAGGCGTAGCTATTGCTGATAATGCTTGGGCTATTTACTGGAATCCAGCGGGACTTGCATTCCAACGAGGTTCTGAAATTGCATTAACTCACACTAACTGGCTTCCCGGTCTTGGTTTATCAGATATCTGGATTGCTCACTTAGCGTATAAACAACCTGTAGAGGAATTAGATGGTGTAATTGGAGGGCAACTAACGTATCTTAATTTGGGAGAGTTTAATAGAACCAATTCAACCGGTCCTGAAATAATTGGAACGTTTATAGGTTATGAACTAGCATTATCAGCAACCTATAGTACAAAGTTTTCTGAGCAGTTTGGAATTGGAACAAGTGTAAGAATAATATACTCGCATCTTGCAGATCAAGGAGCGGGTTTAGAAAAAGGAAGTGGAACTTCAACCGGTTTCAGTTTTGACGTTGGTTTATTATATAGACCGCTATTTTTTCCTATTCCATTTACAAATGTTGACCTTGGCAAAAGTATGAGTTTTGGTATGAATATTTCAAATATCGGTCCTAAAATGTCGTATGTAGATAGAGCCCAAGCAGATCCATTGCCCATGAACCTGCGCTTGGGTCTTGCCTGCAAAATTATGGAAAGTGAATATAATAACCTTAGTCTAACATTAGATGTCGCACGGTTGCTTGTGCGCAGATATGGGAGCTCTTCAGATGAATTTTATAAAGCGATTTTTTCGACCTGGACAGGTGGAAATTTTAACGAACAACTGAGAAAATTTAATTCAAGTATCGGAATAGAGTATTGGTATGGCGCGCCAAAGTTGATCGGATTACGTGTTGGTTACTTTTACGAAGACCCTCGAGAGGGAAATAGAAAATTCATGACATTCGGAGCAGGTTTAAGATATGATGTGTACGGATTCGATTTTGGCTATATTAGCACATTCGAAGAAAGACATCCGCTTGGCGAAACGCTTAGACTCAGTCTTTCAATTGGCTGGGGGTTAGAATCTCAATAACTAATGCTAAACACTACCTTATTTCTTTTATTAACGCGGAGTTGATGAAGTGCGTTGGCTTGCAATCTTTTTAATTTTGGTATGCTATATTTCTTTTGCTCAAAAGCAAAATGAATATAAAATCCTTAAGGCGTCAAAAATAAACGCTTCAAATAAACTAAATAAACCGGCTCAGCGTGATTCGGTTAGAGTGTTGGCTATAATGGTGGAATTTGAAAAGGATAATGATCCGCAAACAACAGGCGATGGAAGTTTTGAGATGACAGGGTCATTGACGCAAATAGATCCCCCGCCTCACGACTCATTATACTTTGTTAATAAATTACTTTTTTCTAAAAATTACTTTCAAAAAGTTTCTAACAACAAATTAAAAATTTCCGGAGCTGTATTTGGACAATCAAAAAAAATTAAGCTGTCGAAGAAAATGTCTGAATATTCCCCGCCAACAAATTCGAATGATAATCGGAAGCTTGCTGAACTTGCCCAAGAAAGCTGGCAATTAGCAGATGCAATTTATCCTGAAATAGATTTTTCTAATTATGATGTTTTTTTAATATTTCATGCCGGCGCAGGACGTGATATTGATTTAATTGGTTCGCTTGGCTACAATCCAACTCCTTATGATATACCTTCTTTGTACTTAGATTCGTCTTCATTTGCAGCTGCATTAGGCGTGTTTTCTGGGATTTCAGTTGATAATGGAAATGTGCTAATCAAAAATACAATAATTTTACCTGAAACAGAGTCGCGCGAAATTTCAACTGCTTCCGGCAAACAAAAACTTCAGCTTAGCATAAATGGCATATTAGTCGCTTCAATCGGTAGCTTCCTTGGCTTGCCGGATTTATTTGATACTAAAACTGGCCGCTCTGGAATTGGACAATTTGGTTTAATGGATGGTGCGGGGATATTTGCTTTCTCAGGTTTGTTTCCACCTGAACCCTGCGCTTGGGAAAAAATTTGGCTTGGTTGGGCTAATCCAATTTTAATTAATAGCTCGTCTTCAAATTTAACAATTCCCGCTGTCGGATTAACCTCTGCTGGTGATGATATAATATATAAAATCCCGATTAGTCAGTCAGAATACTTTTTAATCGAAAATCGCAATAGAGATCCTGAATCAAATGGTCAATGGCTTAGAATAATTAATGGATCTTTGGATACAATAATTTATTTTGATAAAGATAAAAGCAATTTTAATTATCTAAATGTAGATGGAATTTCAGGCTCGGTTGTAGATGCAGAAAACTTTGATTGGGCGGTCATTGGTTATACAGATGGCACGGGCAAGTACGATGGAGGCGGCATATTAATTTGGCACATTGACGAAAACGTTATCCAAGGGGGAATGAAAACAAACACGGTTAATGCAGATATTAAGCGGCGTGGTGTAGATTTAATGGAAGCCGATGGGTCAAAAGATATTGGTCAAAAATATGAAGCCATGTCGGCAGGCGCCGGTACAGAAAATGGCGATCCATTGGATTGCTGGTTTGCCGGCAATTCTTCTCCTGTTTATAAAAATATTTTTGATGAAAAATCTTTTCCTAACAGCAATAGCAATACTGGAGCAGTAAGTTTAATTACAATAAAAAACTTTAGCAATCGCTCGCCTCAGATGACTTTTAGCGTTGAATTTGGTAATAACATTCTGAAAAAAGATTTAGCATTGTCCCGTCAATATTCAAGCGCTAATACATTTCCAACATCTACCGCTAACAATATTTATTTATCAGTAGATGGTGGAATTACACCGCTAAATAATAATGGGCAAACTTTTATTAACGATCCACTCGGTATATTGTCTAAAACGAAAACGAATTCTAAAACGGCTGTTTATCAAACTTCAAACGAAAATATTCTTGTATCAGTCGGTGATAGTACTATAAATATTTTCAGAATTAATCCGCAAGGCGATTTTGTCAGATATACAAGAAAAATATTATCAGAATTTTCAACTGCGCCATGCTTGATTCAATCTGATACGCTTTCAATTGTCATTGGCGCTTCTAACGGGAGCATATATCAATTTGATACTTTGGCTAATATTTTAAATGCAAAAATTGGCGCTGGATATCCGATTACCTCGATTACACAATTGCCTAATTCAAATTCTGGATATGATTTCTATTATGCGTCATACAATCAACTTTTTAGTAGAACCGATTCAATTACATTGCCGGATAAAAGTAATAATTGGATTTTAGCCGGAGCAGTTGCGCCGAAAGGAAATAACTTTATTGTAGCGGCTTTAAAAAATGGAAGTATAATTTTAGCATATGACGCAAAACTTTCTCAGAAATATTTTGAAATATCACTGCCAACTACTTCGATTCAAGAAATAGCTATAGCCGATATAGATAACGATGGGGAAAAGGATATTATTATAATGTCGTTGCGAAATATTTATGCTCTAAATAGAAACGGTTTTATGTTAGACGGATTTCCAATTTACGCAAAAGCCACATTAACCGGAACGCCGCTGATTGTTGATTTTGATGGCGACTATTCACCAGATATTATTTCATATACTGAAGATGGAAATCTTTGGGTATATGATAACAAGGGAAAATTATTCAGTGGCTTTCCTATACAAGCAACTGCGCCTGGGAAAATATATCCATGTGCTTATATCACCTCGACTAATAAATTAGGGATGGCGGCGGTATCAGAGTTGGGTTCTTTAGATGCCTTATACACAAACACAACAATTTCTCCAAATAGCTTACTTTGGACTCAGCAAAATGGTAACGCGCAAAATACAAATGCTGATTTTAGCTTAAGTACAATCAAACCGATAAGCGCGGAGTTTTTTCCAAAGTCGCGTGTCTATAATTATCCGAATCCTGTTTATTCTACTTCAACCAATATTCGATTTTACACTGCCGAAAACGCTGAAATTATTGTTACTATTTTAGACCTAACTGGCGTGAAGGTTACAGAATTAAGAGGAAGAAATATAGGTGGAATGGATGGAGAATTAAAGTGGGACGTAACAAAAATTCAAAGCGGCGTTTATTACGCTCGTGTTGAAGCTATCAATTCACAAAAAAGCGAAGTGGCGTTTATTAAAATATCTGTAGTAAAATAAATTTTAAATTGAAAAGTAAATTGAAGCGAAATAAGCACCTAATAATTATTTTTCTATTTCTTTTTTATACTAAAGTTTTTTCACAAGAAGATTTCAATCATCCAGAACTTGAGTGGCGAACGATTGAAACAAAACATTTTCTAATCCATTTTCATATTGGTGCGGAGAGAACTGCGAAAGAAATAGCTAAAATTGCTGAAAGCATCTACCATCCGATTACTAAGCTTTACAGTCATGAACCAGACCAGAAAGTTAATTTTATTATCCGCGATCACGATGATTATTCAAATGGAGCGGCTTATTTTTACGATAATAGAATTGAAATTTGGGCAACTGCATTAGATTATGAATTACGCGGCACGCACCCCTGGCTTTGGAATGTTGTAACGCATGAATTTACGCATATAATACAAATACAAACGACAATGAAATTCGGTAGAAAAATTCCAGGCATGTATTTCCAATGGTTAGGTTATGAAGCAGAGCGAAGACCAGATGTGCTTTATGGATATCCGAATGTACTTGTATCTTATCCATACTCCGGTTTTGTTGTTCCGATGTGGTTTGCAGAAGGAACTGCGCAATATAATAATCCGGCGCTCGATTATGATTATTGGGATTCTCATAGGGATATGATTTTACGTATGTATATGATTGAGGGTAATCCGCTCTCGTGGGAAGAGATGGCTGTCTTCGGGAAAACAAGCCTCGGAAATGAATCTTCGTACAATGCCGGGTTTTCTATTGTGCAATACATCTCTGAAAAATATGGAATGGATAAGGTTGTAGAAATTTCTCGCCAATTATCGGCTCCTTTCAGAATGACAATTGACGGAGCAATAAAAAATGTTTTAGGTATAACGGGCTATCAGCTTTACGAAGAATGGAAACAAGTAAAAACCAATTATTACAAAAAAATTGCCGATGAAATTATCCCCAATCAAACGGTGGAAGAAATTTTAGAGAACGAGGGCTTTGGAAATTTTTATCCAGCTTTTTCACCGGATGGTTCAAAACTCGCTTACATTTCAAATAAAGGGCATGATTATTTTTTATTGAGCAACATCTACATATACGATTTCGCAACGAAGAAATCAAAATTATTGATTCCTAATGTACGCTCATCTTTATCATTTTCTCCAGACAATAAGTACATTTACTATTCTAAAATCACTCGTGATAATCCACATTGGTCAGCATATAGCGATTTATATAGATATGACTTGATAAAAGAAAAAGAAGAACGACTTACATTTGGACTAAGAGCGTTCAATCCTAAATTGTCTTCAGATGGACAAAAATTAGTTTTTGCCACAAATAAAGATGGAACGATGAATATTAGCATTTGTAACTCCGACGGCAAAAATATTTCAGCTATCACTAAGTTCATTGATGGGGAGCAAGTTTATACGCCAGTGTGGTCGCCAGATGGAAGAAAAATTGCATTCGGATTCTCTAAAGATCATAATCAATCATTGGCTATAATAGATACTAATGGAACAAATATATTCATATTAGATAAAAGCGAAGATTGTCGCAATCCGTTCTTTGCTACTGATTCAACATTAATATACTCTTGGGCTCGTAATGGGATTTTTAATATCTACGAACTTAATTTAAATAGAAACGAAGAATGTCAGATTACAAATGTGCTTGGCGGAGCATTTTTACCCTCTGTAAATTCACAGGGAGATATTGCATTTGTTCCTTATAAATCTTCAGGTTATAAAATTGGATTTTTAAAGAGCGAAGATATAAAACGCTCAGAACCAAATGTTATTGCTAAAACTGCTTTTTATAATTTTACTTTTAGAACAAACAAAGACATCGATGAAAAATTATCTGCAGAATCATCGGTAAGTAATATAAATATTAATGGAATTACAGGTGAATTCACATCTAAAACATATCGGCATGTTTTTACTAATCTTACTCTGATTCCATTTCTTCGTGTCGATAATTATAATGTTGACAGTAAAGGTATAGATATAATTAAACCGGGTTTGTATTTTACTTCTTCTGAAGTATTAGATAAAATGAATATTTTTGGCGGAGTGGCTATTAATCGAATTTTAGAAAGAGATCTTTTTCTTATTTTCGAATACAAAGATCGTCTGCCACTACTCTATCAACTTGGATTAGAACCGATTGCTACATTAGAACTATATAATATTTCTAGAAAAAGAAAAAATGTTTCATTTAATCTTTATTTAAACAGATTACAAACTTTTTACGCAGATATTACTTATAATCTATTTGAATTTGATTTTTCGCTTAGACAAAAGATTATCTCCGAAAATATTGATTTGAAATTGATGTACACTTACAGCAGTTACAGTCAAGACTTTGGCAGTTGGTTTCATCCAACTTTTGGTGTTATACCAGCGTCGCGTTCTACATATTTTATCGGCAATATGTTCTCCGCTCAATTAAAATATAACGGGATTATACCGACATTGGATAAAGAAATTAATCCTATCGGCAGATCTATAATGTTGAAATACTCTTATGAATGGAATAAATTCAATCCGAGGGATTCAATTAAAATTGAAGACGGCTTGCCAGTGCCAATTTATACTAAGTATAATCTAAACCGGATCGAATTAATATGGAATGAACATATAGCTTTACCTTTTAAAAAACATACGCTGTCTTTTACGCTTAATACAGCAGGTATAATAGGTGATTCCGTTGATGATTTTTTTGATTATTACGGCGGCGGTTTTATTGGAATGAGAGGTTATCCATTTTATGCGATTGGAGGCAATAAAATGCTAACGCTTAATACCGCTTATAGATTCCCGATTTTTACTAAATTAAACTTCAGATTGTTGCAATTCTATTTTACGAAACTTTTCGGTTCAGTATTTTTTGATATTGGCGATGCATGGTACAAAGAAATTACTCCGATTAAGAAATGGAAAAAGGATATCGGTTTCGAGTTGCGCTTGGAATCATTTTCGTTCTACGCATATCCAACAAGACTTTTCTTTTCGGGTGCCTATGGGTTAGATAAGTTTAGCCGTAAAGTCGAAAATTTTAACAAAGTCGTTACATACGGTCAAGAATGGCGATTTTATCTTGGAATATTATTTGGATTTGAATTAAATGATCTCATTCCACGATTCTCTGCGAGATAAGCATGAAAAGAATAATTATAAAATATATCTTCATTTTATTTATTTCTTCAAATTTGTTGTTAAGTCAATATAGAAATAGTAATTATACAACTGAACATAAAATTGATCTCACTGGAAATTTTATAGAAGATTTTAAGAATAATTCAAATCTAATAAATGAGGAAGAGTTACAATCGACAAAGAATAAGTATTCGCCTTTGTGTGCAGGTTTATATTCTGCTATTATACCCGGTGCGGGGCAATTTTACACAGAAAGATATTGGCAAAGTATAGCTTTTATAGGCGCCGAAGCATTTGGTTGGATTCTATATGCTATCTATGAAAAAAAAGGGGATAGACAGACCGATATTTTTCAAAACTATGCAGATGATTATTGGTCGGTAATAAGGTATGCGAGATGGATTGAAATGTATTACGGATATTCAGCAGCCGATATAATTAAAGACTCGCCACCTGATAACGTTGCACAACCTTGGAAATATGTTGATTGGAGTAAATTAAATTATTATGAAGAAGAAATTGGAAAACAGGCACATTCTGGATTTTCTCATAAATTAGCTCCGTATAGAGATCAACAATACTATGAAATGATTGGAAAATATGCTCAATTTATTGGTGGTTGGAATGATGCGTGGAATGGATCGAATTCTTTGTACGGCAAGGATGATGTTTTCAATGAGAGGGTATCACCAAATTTTTTAAAATATAGAGATATGCGTGGCGATGCGAATAGCTTCTATAATATTGCAACGACAGTGTCGTATGTTATATTAGCAAATCATATATTTAGCGCGTTGGAAGCGGCTTGGAGCGCTTCAAAAATTAATAATAAGTTAAAATTAAAAGGTCATATTCAACCTCGAACTATTTATGGAAACTTAGTAGAATATGTGCCAACCTTACATGCTA
>JBBIII010000071.1:0-12615 GCA_037446575.1 Ignavibacteriales bacterium | reverse complement strand
AAGGACACGAAGGAAACACGAAGGGCACGAAGGAAACACGAAGGACACGAAGAAGAACACGAAGGACACGAAGAAGAACACGAAGGACACGAAGAAAAGATTTATAAATGACTCAGGAAACGTTACTTAATATTGCATTAATAACCTGGCTTGCTCCATTAGCGAGTTTTGCCATTATAATTTTCTTTCACAAAAAGATACCGCGAGCTGGTGATTGGTTAGGAACGTCAATCTTATTTGGCGCTCTAATAGCTTCGATAGTAATTCTCTTTGAGAAATTAAATTATTATCACGATCAAACTTTACAATCGGTCTTTACCTGGGTTGATTTTGGAATCGTGCCCGGTATAGGTGCAATGCAAATCCAGCTCGGCTTTATGATTGACAACGTTGCGGCAATAATGCTCGTTGTTGTGTGTATTGTAAGCTCGCTTGTTCATTTGTTTTCAATCGGTTACATGCATGGAGATATTCGTTACGGACGCTATTTTGCTTATCTTGGGCTTTTCACTTTCTCGATGTTCGGTATTGTTCTCGCTAATAATTTCTTCGTAATGTATGTTTCATGGGAATTAGTCGGATTGAGTTCATACTTATTAATCGGTCATTGGTTTGAGAAGAAATCAGCTTCAGATGCCTCGAAAAAAGCTTTTATAGTCAACCGAATTGGTGATGTCGGAATGTTCATCGGCATTTTAATTCTATTTGCTGCGTTCCACACATTCAGTTTCGATACGATATTCGGGGCGATGAAGTCAGGGCAGATTCCATTCGGAAGCGAAGCTTGGCTTACTGCGGCTGGAATTTTAATTTTCTGCGGAGCAATCGGAAAGTCGGCACAATTTCCATTACACGTATGGTTACCGGATGCAATGGAAGGTCCGACACCAGTCAGCGCTTTGATTCATGCCGCAACTATGGTTGCCGCCGGAGTCTATTTAGTAACACGAACTTTTGCGATGATGACCGCCGACGCTCTTATGGTAATTGCTTATATTGGCGCTTTTACTGCTTTCATCTCAGCCACAATTGCGCTTGCTCAAAATGATATTAAAAAAGTGCTTGCGTATTCGACAGTCAGTCAACTCGGTTATATGGTGATGGGGCTTGGCGTTGGAGCTTATACCGCCGGATTTTTCCATCTTACTACTCACGCGATGTTTAAAGCAGGACTTTTTCTTGGCGCTGGTTCTGTAATTTATATGATGCATCACGCTCTGCATCAAGCAAACGACCATCACACAGATGCGCAGGATATACGCAACATGGGTGGATTGAAAGCTAAAATGCCGATTACATTTTGGACATTTTTAATTTACACACTTGCTATCTCCGGTATTCCGCTTACTTCAGGATTTCTAAGCAAAGATGAAATTCTTGCAGGCACGTTAGCTTTCGGAACACTTAACGGCGGCTGGCATTGGATTATTCCAACAATCGGATTTTTTGTGGCAGGTCTTACAGCGTTCTACATGTTCCGGCTTGTAATTCTGACTTTCTTCGGTGAGCATAAAGATCACAATCGGATAGAAGCAATTCATGAATCACCAAGAGTGATGACAATTCCGTTGATTATTTTTGCAATCCTATCGTTCTTTATTTTCTACAGTATAAATCCAATTCAGGCGTCCTCAGGTTGGTTTTATAACGCAGTTGTTACACCTGAATCAGTCGTTCCGTCTGCAGTTGCACCGGCAAATTCTGTAATTTTTAACGAAGCGCTTCATAATATGCACGGTTTAGCTATGTTGCTTTCATTAACAGTTGCTGGAATTGGAATTCTGATTGCCTTTGCAACTTATTACTGGAAGAGAATAAATGCAGACAGCGTTGCTAATGCTCCAGTGTTGAAATGGCTGTACAAATTTTTCCTCAATAAGTGGTATTTCGATGAATTTTATCAAGCGACATTTGTAAAAGGAACGGATGCAATTGCCTCAGCATATCGCTGGTTCGACAATAATATTATAGATGGAATTGTGAACGGCACAGCTAAGTGGACAATTGGAATTACGCACGGTGTTAAAGAGACTTGGGAAGAAGGGAAGATTGGTTCTATCTTTTACATAATTGTATTTTCTCTTTTCTCTTTGTTTATCGGTTGGCAAGTTGCCATTGGAATTTTACCCGAAGCCGCAAGCATCGGAACTAAAATAGAGTGCGGTTTAATCGGATTGATTTCTGCCGCCTTATCATTCTTTTTGTTTTATGTCGGCGTTGGCGGATTCGATAATAAAATTATAGACGGCTTAGTGAATTTAATCGCATATCTTGGCGGTTTTTTTGGTTTGATTACACGCAAATTGCAAACTGGAAGAGTACAAACTTATTTAGCATTTGTGTTATTTGGAATTTTAGTTTTTTTCATGTGGTTTAGGTAATAATAAAAGAGATTGTTATTCCTGCTACTTCAGGAATTTTAATGTGATATTATAGGAGTTTAGACAAATGGCATTTCAATTTTTAGGTGTCGGATGGTTGAGCTGGATAACTTTCCTTCCGATTATCGGAATGATTATCGTGCTTATTCTGCCCAAGAACGCGCGCAACGCTATTAAATGGACAGCAGTTGGCGCTACATTTCTTCAGGTTGTGCTGGCTATGTTGATATATGCAAATTTCAATTATAATCTTGGCGGAATTAATTCGCAGGAGGGAATGCAATTTGTTGAAAAATTTAAGTGGATTGACATTAAAGGATTATCATGGGTTGGACGTTTGCAGGTAGAGTATTTCCTAGGCGTCGATGGCGTTAGCGTTCCGATGGTAATTCTAACTGCACTTATTAGCTTTATAGCAGTATTTGCTTCCTGGAATATTGATAAAGCTCTCAAAGGTTACATGGCAATGCTGTTATTGCTCGATACCGGAATGATGGGAGTATTTGTAGCTCTCGATTTTTTCCTATTCTATGTTTTTTGGGAAGTGATGTTACTGCCGATGTATTTCTTAATAGGAATTTGGGGCGGACCACGCCGCGAATATGCCGCTATCAAGTTCTTTTTATATACACTTGCCGGCAGTGTCCTTATGCTTCTTGCAATGCTCGCTTTGTATTTCAGCGTTACTGTTGTTGACCCTGCAACAGGCGAAAAGCTTCATACATTCAACATGCTTGCTATGATGAATCCGGAAAATTTTGAGCCTGGTTCATTGCTTGCCGGAACCGGAACTTATATGCGCATACTCGCTTATTTAGCTTTGTTTATTGGATTTGCTATCAAAGTGCCGATTTTTCCGTTCCACACATGGTTGCCAGATGCACACGTAGAAGCGCCTACTGCAATTAGCGTTATACTTGCCGGCGTACTATTGAAAATGGGAACATACGGATTAATCAGAATCAGTTATCCGATGTTTCCTGAATTGGCTGAAAAATATGCGCTTCCACTTGCAATCTTAGCGTTAATAAATATTGTCTATGGCGCGCTTTGCGCTATGGCGCAAAAAGATTTCAAAAAACTGATTGCTTACTCAAGTGTAAGCCACATGGGAATTGTTTTGTTAGGAATGGCGGCTTTGAATACTCAGGGAATGATAGGAGCAGTTTTCCAAATGTTTAATCACGGAACTATCACCGCAATGCTCTTCTTGATAGTCGGAGTATTATACGATCGCGCACATACACGCGACCTTGATGAGTTCGGCGGATTGGCGTTAACAATGCCTAAATACACCGGCATTATGACGATCGCTTTTTTCGCCGCTCTTGGCTTACCCGGCTTAAGCGGATTTGTTTCTGAAGCATTTTCTTTCCTCGGAGCATTTAAGGTGGAAAAACTTCGCGTAATTACAATTGCTTCTACGCTTGGAATTGTTCTAACTGCAGCTTATATGCTTTGGACATTGCAGCGTGTATTTTTAGGAAAAGTAAATGAAAGATGGGCTTCACTGCCGGATGTAAATGGCAGAGAAATGTTCACGCTTGTTCCTTTAGCCATTATTATTTTAGTTTTAGGCATTTATCCTTCTTATATGCTCGATATTATGACTTCATCAATAAATAATTTAGCTGGCATAATTGCAAAAGGAAGTTCGCTTATTTCAGTAATCCCATAAATTTTGAAATAGAAAATCGGAAACCAAAATTAATATGTTCGTACAACAAGTCATTCAAAACCTTGCTAACTTTTTACCGGAAATTGCGCTGACTGTAACTTTCTGTTTAGTTATAATTGCCGGATTAATATTTAGAAAGACGCCGAAGATTTCCGCTTGGCTCGCATTCATCGGTGTTGCAGCCGCTCTATTCTTTGTACTTCTGCATATCGGAAAATCAGTAACATTATTTTCCGGAATGGTTGCGCTCGATCCTTTTGCTGTCTTTTTTAAATCTTTTATAGCTATTTGCACAATGCTAATTTTTCTCTTTTCAATTTATTCAAACGAAGTTCAAACAACCGTAAAGAGAATGTCGGAATATTACGCGCTGCTTACTGCAATGACGCTTGGCATGTTTCTGATGGCGGGAGCTTCCAATGTTCTAATGATGGTGCTTGCAATGGAATTAACAAGTCTATCGTCGTATATTCTTGCCGGTTACACTAAAGAAGCGCCTGATTCCAGCGAAGCATCGCTTAAGTATATTATTTTTGGAGCAGTTGCATCTGGGGTTATGCTTTATGGAATTTCAATTTTATTCGGATTGACCGGCTCGTTTGATTATTATGAAATTAATCGATCGTTGGCAATAAGCCCGCCTGGTTATTTAGCTTTACTTACTGCTACAATATTTATTGTAGTAGGATTTGGTTATAAGATTTCAGCAGTTCCGTTTCATTTCTGGACGCCTGATGTTTATGAAGGCGCGCCGATAACAATTACAGCAATTCTTTCAGTAGCATCAAAAGCCGCTGGGTTTGCTATGCTTATTCGATTCTTCAAAGTAATATTTATTGATCCAGCACTATTATTGCCAAATGGTTTCTGGGTCTCGCTTTATGGATTTGAGTGGAATAAAATTATAGCAATTCTTTCCGTTTTAACTATGACACTTGGAAATCTTGTTGCTGTATGGCAAGATAATCTCAAACGACTACTTGCTTATTCCAGCATTGCTCATGCAGGTTATATGTTGATGGGTGTCGTAATTTTAAGCGATAAAGGAATTGCCGCAGTTTTAATTTATTTAATCACATATCTATTCATGAATTTAGGCGCATTCTTTATAGTGATGCTTGTTGCCAATAAAACAGGGAGCGAGGATATCAGCGCTTATAAAGGACTTGGATACCGAGCGCCATTGCTTGGCGTTGCAATGGCTATTTTTTTGGTCTCACTAACCGGATTGCCGCCCACAGCCGGATTCATAGGGAAACTTTATTTGTTTGCCTCTTTGTTAGATGCTAAATGGATTTGGCTTGCGGTAGTTGGCGTAATTAACAGCGTAGTTTCGTTATATTACTATGCGCGTGTTTTGCGCTATATGTTTTTGCGGGAACCGACAGAGCAATCGAAGGAGATAAAAGTAATTCCATTTGAAGCTATCATTTTGCTAATATTAGTTATACCAACGCTGATTTTTGGGCTATATTTTACACCTATTGTTGATTTGGCAAATTTATCGATAAATATATTCGGCCTAAATTAATCAATTAGAGATTGTCATATAACCAATTTTCGCTATATTTGTGATATATAAATTTGTTTGTCAACAAGTAAATCGTTAGATTAGCCACGAAAAATTATTTTTAAGATCATTTTGGAACAGAACTCGCTAAATATTCTTCTTGTAGATGATGATGAATTCTTTTCTACTATTGTGGCAAGCCAATTAGAAGATGAATATCTACACAAAGTGAAAGTTGTTGATAGCGGTAAAGGCGCTATAGAAGCTTTGCAAAAAGGGAATATTCATTTCGATATAATTCTTACCGATTATAACATGCCTGAAATGAACGGCATCGAACTTCTTAAATGGATTAAAAGTCAGAATATCGAAACGCCAGTTGTTATGCTAACAGCCGCAGGTTCGGACGTTGTAGCTGTTGAGGCCATGAAGTTAGGTGCATACGACTACGTGCGCAAAGAACAACTCGATATTCAACATCTTGGTGTAGTAATAAATGGAACGTTTGAGCGGTATCAATTTCGTATAGCTAAAGCGCTTGAAGAAGAAAGAACCCGCGAAATTGCACTAAATAAACTCGCTACTGACAAAGTTCGTGATGTCCTCAATGCAATAACGCCTGCTCTTAACTCTGCTCTGGCAAATATTAATAGCGATATTGAAACTAAAGGTGAGGAAATTTATAAAAGTCTGCCGCTTCAACAACGCGAAGAACTTCGTTCGTTATTGAAAAATATTCAACGCGAAACTGTTTCGTTGGAGACATCAATACGCGGCTTGTTGGGTTTATACCGGATTCTTTATGCGCATCATGCCGAAGTGCAAGAAATTGAACGACTTAAGCAAGAGATTGAACAGAAATCAGAAGACACTTAATTTCTTTTATTCTTAAATCTTTCGCAAATCAATCTGATCCCATCCAAAACTAAATTTGGCTCAATGTATTGAATCACTTTTAAGTGGTTTGCAATAAACTCTGAAAGACCACCTGTTGCAATAATTTTAACTTCCTTCGGCTCGATTAATTGAAGCTCATTTTTAATTCGATCTGTCATTCCTTTAACTGAGTCTATTGCTCCATATAAGATACCCGCCTGTATTCCTTCAACTGTTTCTTTGCAAATTGGAGAAGTCGGAATTTCTAAATTCACTTTTGGGAGTTTTGCCGTATGTGAATGGAGCGCTATAATTGTCGTGTTTATACCCGGGGCAATTGCCCCGCCAAGAAAATCTCCATTAGATGCAATAACATTATACGTAGTGGCTGTTCCGAAATCTATTATGATAAGCGGACCACCATATTTTATAAAACCGGCTATTGCAGAACAAATTCTATCAACTCCTAAAAGATTAGGATTGTGATAATGAATCTTAATTCCAAGCTTCATCTTAGCATCTACAACCATAGGTTTAACGCTAAAATGTTTTTTTATTGCAGATAAATATAATTTCGTAATCGCAGGAACTACGGATGAAATGCCTATCCCGGTAATATCTTCTTTCTTCACTTTTTCATTTCTAATAAATGAATTTATTTTTGCAATAATAATTTCTTGTTTAGTGCTTGGGTTACTTTTTATTCGTAAAGTTTTTAACAGAAATTCATCTTTATATATCCCAATTACCGTATTCGTATTTCCGATATCAATAGCTATAAACATCACATTGTCCTTTTATAAATTGAACTGACTTTAAGATTGCCTTACTAATCAAATACAAATCACCATTTTTTAATAGTAACGTCGCCGGAATAAAATGTCTGTAATCCATCCCGACATTCTAATATTAAACCGCCATCATTCGATAAATCAACCGCTTTACCTGAAATTTCTTTTTCCATCTGCTGTAAGGTTATTTCTCTGCCGAACATTTTTGCTCTCGATTTCCACTCCCGAAGCACAGTGTCGAAATACCCCCTCCTTACATCTAAATAAAGTGATTCTAAAGATATCATCAGTTGTTTAAATACATCTTTAACCTCTATTATTCTACCACATTCGTTTAATAATGAAGTGGCTTTTTTGTCTAAGTCATTTCCAAAATGTTCCTGATTCACATTAATTCCAATCCCGATTATGACGTATTCGAGTGAACTTTCCTGAAAAGAACTTTCGATTAAAATACCGCAACATTTTTTTCCATTCAATATTAAATCATTAGGCCATTTACATTCGCATTGTAATCCAGTGAGTCCCTCGATTGTAAAACAGGCGCCAACTGAAGCAAAGAATGGAAGCAATCCCATTTTTTTATTATCAATCTTTGGACGAACAACGATAGAAAGAAGCAAGTTTCTTGCAGGATCGCCAATCCAAGTTCGTCCCAATCGTCCACGACCTGCGGTTTGTAAATCTGTAATCACTGTAGTCCCTTCTATAGCCCCAAGCGATGCTACTTTCTTGGCAAGCAGGTTCGTAGACTCTATGTTATCGTAAATATAGAGCTTGCGGCCAAATATTTTAGTATTTAATCCATCCAACAATTCCGTTTCTGAATACATTTGCTGTTATTCCCGTGTAGATGTTTTATTAAGCATTCTATTAAGGTTAGCTAATTT
The DNA here is from genome assembly GCA_037446575.1 of Ignavibacteriales bacterium. GTDB lineage: Bacteria > Bacteroidota > Ignavibacteria > UBA10030 > UBA10030 > JBBIII01. The sequence goes on along the minus strand of JBBIII010000071.1, from coordinate 4,489 downwards.
CCATCCTAAGTTGTAGACAAGCTTACCGACTTTCTCCATGCGATTGAGCAATATCTTATCGGGCGTATCAGTTGGTTGATGATAATCTCTGTTGATACCGTCGAAAAAGAAAACTATTGGCACTCCATTCTTTGCAAAATTATAATGGTCGCTTCTATAGTAAAAACGTTCAGGATCGCTCTCGTCGTTATATCTATAATCAAGTTTAAGTTTTACTGTTTCATTGTTGGAAAGAACAAGTAGACTGTCAAGCTCGAGACTAATTTTATCTGAGCCAACTATATAAATATAGTTCGAATCCTTCATCGCTTCATAAGTTGTATCCATTCGACCTAACATATCCATATTCAAATTAGCTATTGTTTGATTTAACGGTACCAAAGGATTACTAACATAATATTGAGAACCGAATAGACCTTTCTCTTCGCCCGTCATACCAATAAAAAGAACGCTTCTTTTTGGTTTTAAAGGATTTTTAATGAAAGCTTCTGCGATTTCTAAAAGAGCAGAAGTCCCGCTTGCATTATCATCCGCGCCAGGGAAAATTTTACCCTCTTCGTTCTTGCCGATATGATCGTAATGCGCAGAAATAACTAATACTTGTTTTTTCAAGTCTGGATCCGTTCCATGCAAAAATCCTACTACATTTTCTGTTTGTTTTATCTCTATATCGAGTTTAGACGTAATTTTTATTTTTACATTGTCCAAAAATAATGGTTTAAAAGGAGAGTCTTGAAGCGCCGCTTGTTTTATTTGGCTTAACGTTACACCGCTGTTTTTTAATGTTTCTTCTGCTAATTCGGGCGTAATTATTAACCGAACGAAGTTTGCTCTGAATCTTGAAATACTGCCGGGTAACTTCATAATACCGTTATCTATTCCAAAGCCACTTATAATTTTTTTAGCATTATGAAATGTTGCGGGTCCATTTTCGTCGGGAATCATAAGGGAGGCAACAGTTCCCGCATCGCGCCTTATTGCAAAGAGTCTTCTCAGTGTTGCCGCTTTGGAAGTATCGCTTGTTATACTCTTTTTGCCAATGAAGACAAATATTATCCTTCCCTCTAATTTAGCAGAAGATGTGGAATCCAATTCTGTATCTGTAAATCCAACAAAAGCAACTTGCCCACTGACTACCGTATCTTTTGCTGTTTCCGCTATTAAATGTTCTTTCCAAGCAAATTTCTTTTTACTGTTGGTCCATTCAATCTCAACAGCAGTTTTTGGATTTACTTTTGTTACCTCAACATCGAAATGCTGGAAGTAACTGCTGTTATCTCCGATGGCGTCCAATTTCAATTTCGTAAAATGATTTGCAATATAATTAGCGGCTTTTTTCTGTCCGGTGAATGTAGTTTCACGTCCTTCAAGACTATCAGACGTCAAGATTTCAAGATGTGTTTTTAAATCCGTTGCTTTAATAGATTCGTAACCAACCCTAATTGACTTATCAATTGATTGAGAAAAAAGTAACGATGAACTGAGAATAATTAAAAATAAAACGCGTCGCATCTGTCGCTCCGTAAGAATAGAAAATAGACTAAAACCTAAAAACAATACCGAAAATGGTTGTGAAAAGCAAACTGAGGTTTATAAAAAATTTTAGGAAAATCTTCGTAGGGGCGATTTATGAATCGCCCCGACTGACATAAAATATTTTGATATTAAACATATATGGGTGAAGTAGCACTCGACCTAATGGTTTTTAAAAAAGCCATTTTAAATAAGTTGTTGAAAAGGAAAAGAAAGTTACGTGGGGAAGAAAAATAATATTTCTCGTCAAAGAAGATAATCACACATTTAAATTGTCTGAGGATTATTTATCTTGGCATTCCGAAATATTTACATCAGCATTATCAATTTTATAATACTCATAGAATTGATTCGCACTAAATAAATCAATGTCTATAGTCTTGAGTTTATCTTTTATAGCTTTAATCGCTAAAGAAGATTTGTCTATCCCAATCCAGCGACGATAATTAATTTGTGCTGATTTTAATGTTGTTCCTGAGCCACAAAAACAATCAAGAACAATGCTGTTTTTTCATCTGCGGCTCTGTTTGTTTTGGACATTGTATTCTCCTTATTTATTTAGATTGTTTGTTGATATTGAAAAATACAAAATGCCGCCTTTTTTTTCTCGGCTAAATGGACACTCCGCTCCCCGCTACGTGTCCATTTAGTCTGTGCTTCTAAACCTATCACCTGTCTCATAGTTATCGGGTGCAATATATTATCTTGGCTTTTACCTTTCTCTTTTTCCCTTTTATATTCAGCGTGTTTGATGATATTTTACTCTCACTTGAAGTCGAACTGTTATATTTTGTCTCTTTCACAGTTCGTTTGCAATAGCAACGCAATACTGGAGGGAACTCATAAAAACTAAATTCAGTGAGCGGAAGCGTTGAGCCACAATAATATTTATTAAATGAGGCGTAGTTGTTACGCCTGTTAGGCGAAGTGGCAGCGTTCTTTGGTAAGTAATTTTCCATTCATCGAAATTCGGATTGCTCAAATTCGATTTCTAAACCATCATCAGTCTTTTGATAGTAAATCAATACACCTTGCAAAGTATCTCTTTGTATAACCTGATCTTTCCAAGATGTAGGTTTTATGGATACTTCATGTCCGCCAATTACGCCATCTATTCCTTTTGATTCCTGTTCGGGTGATGAAAGTGAGTAACTCAACCCAGTAGATTCTGCAACTTTCTTGAGAATTGCTTCTTGAAATTTTAAACCGACAAAAGTTTTTACAAGAACTAAGTCTTTAACCCAAAGCTCGATCATTTCGTCTGTGATATTTTCAATAACGCGTTTAAATTCGGTAAGTTTACTTCGAATTAGATTCACAGCTTTCGCGATAGCATCAGGATGGCTTCCTTGATACCATGCTGCCCATTCATCTAAACTTCGACCATCAAATTCTTGAATCAAATCTGACATTTGCCCTACCACCTTTGGTCTTGTACCGGAAGCGAAACGATTGGCTAAATTTAAAATAGGTGAGACATATGTTGGTAATTCCGGTGGTGGAGCATTTAACAATTCTCGTACTTCTGCTGAACTGAGGACTATTTTCATGAGGAATATTGATTTGTTTGAAATTGACTATGTTTAAGATTGGAAAGGCGAAGGAATTTTTCACGTAATTTAAAATCTCTATTGGTATCAATCAATACCAATCCCGTTTTTGCTAAATGAGCATTTATAAATGTTTTATTTTTTAAATATACATATGCAAATAAATTCCCTTTTTCATCATATTTATCTTTGTCAAATCTAAGAAATACACGCTGCCCTTTGATTTTTTTTTCTAAAAAATCAATAGCTTGAATTCGATAAGAGGTGTCTTCAGAAATTCCAATTAGTCTGACTGTAAGGTCATTGTTAAGTTTGATGACTTCGGGACTGATAACTTCTTTGACTGTATATAACTCAACTTTGTTTCCATTATCACCATTCTCAATTTTCGAGCCAAACTTTAGACTACGTGGGTCAATCTTTTTATCCAGAGTATGAGGATCATGAAACTTGTATGGTAAGTTATCTATTTCTTTACTAAAATCATTGTCAGTATCTTTAGCAGTGACAAACTCAAATGTAGAATCACCGAAAATATCTCGTTCAGAAATCTTTAGTTTGTTTTTAATAACAGTGATAAAATTTGGATTTATTTCATATCCTAAAGAATTTCTGCTAAGATTTTTTGCCGCTAACGATGTTGTGCCACTACCCAAGAATGGATCAAGAATCGTATCGCCTACGAATGTAAACATTCGTATAAGTCGCCGTGGTAACTCTTCGGGGAACATAGCTAAGTGTTTATCTTGTTTTTCACCTCCGAAATTCCAATGCCCAGCAAAATAAGTGTTCCATTCTTCTGTAGTTAATTTGGATAGTTCTTTAATTTCTTTCTCGACTTTTGGTGGATCACCAAGTTTTTTGAAAATAAGAATGAATTCATAGTCGATTTTTAGGATTCCATTTCTTGGGTATGGGAAAGAGCCCATTATTGAAGCACCACCAGTTGTATTTGTCGTAGTTACTTTTTGCCAAATTATCGCACCCATATAATCCATTCCTATTGTTTCGCAAAACTTTATAATTTCAGTTCTAATAGGAATGACTTTATATCGCCCATAATAGACCGAACGGGCAAATTGATCTCCGATATTAATGCAAAGTCTACAACCCTTATGTAAGACTCGGTAGCACTCCTTCCATACCAGGTTAAGATTATTAATATATCCCTCATAGGAATCATGAAAACCCAATTGTTTTTCGTCTCCGTAATCTTTGAGTTGCCAATAGGGTGGTGAGGTAACCACAAGATGAACAGATTCATCTTGTAGTTCAGACATTCTTCGGGAGTCTCCGATAATTATTTTATGGTGTGTAGCCATAATTTAATTCAATTTACTATAATTCTTGAAAATTAGCGAATTCCTATTTGAAAAAAATTGGAACGCTGCCATTTTCGCCTAACG
>JBBIII010000070.1:0-12766 GCA_037446575.1 Ignavibacteriales bacterium | reverse complement strand
CTTCTCGTTGCTAATTCTGAGGCAAGTGTCAGACATCAAGCTCATCTGTCATTCCAAGATTCCCAATTCACCCCGTTTTACGGGGTAAAAACATTTCCTCCAAAGGCGGACAAGTGGGAATGACAATATTTCTTACTTTTTGGTCTACCTCGCTAAACTAAGTTTGGGATTGAGAGGAAAGGTCAATCTCATTCATTTTTACTCCTTGCCAATTGCATTTAGGAACGAGTAACGCCATCACGTATTGCCATTAATTCTTTCATAACATTATACATATTGCCGTGCCAATCCTTAGTTCCATAAGCATCGTGCAATTGTTTATAAAGCATGTAAAGTTTTTTATAGATTTCATGATTTTCTGGAATTGGATGATAAACCTTGCCCATTCCGGTCATTGCGCTTTGCGCTTCATCAACTGAATCGTAGCCGCCTATATTTTTACCAGCCGCCACAGCCGCGAATATTCCGGCACCGAGGGCGGGAGTCTGTTCGCTACGTGAAATTTTCATTGGGCGACCTGTTATATCTGCATAGATTTGCATCAGCAGTTTATTTTTAATTGCCAAGCCGCCGCAATTCACAACTTCTTCTACTTTCACTCCGTATTCTTCGATTCGGTCAATTATCGCAAGCGCGCCAAATCCGGTTGCTTCCATAAGCGCTCTGTAAATTTCATGCGGTTGAGTGTGAAGCGTTTGCCCAACAAGTAATCCTGTTAAGCGGACATCAACAAGAATTGTTCGGTTGCCGTTGTTCCAATCCAATGCGAGCAATCCAATTTCTCCCGGTTTAAGTTTAACGGCTTGTTTTTCGAGGGTTTTGAATTTTTCTTCTTGAGTCTTTCCATACTTATCCGGTACCAAATTATCAACAAACCATAAAAAAATATCGCCAACACCGGATTGTCCGGCTTCGATTCCGAAGTAGCCATCGCGGACAGAGCCATCTACGATTCCGCAGACTCCGGGTATGTCGTTCAACTTTTCAGAATGAGGATGAATCATAACATCGCAAGTGCTTGTACCGACAATTTTAACGAGCGTACCAATTTTAACTCCGGCTCCGACCGCTCCCATATGCGCATCAAAAGCTCCTACAGCGACTGCAACTTTTGTCGAGAGTCCAAGTTTTTTTGCCCATTCTGTAGAAAGATAGCCGGCAAGATTTTCTGCGGTGTAAGCTTCATTGTATAAACGATCGCGCAAATTTCCTAATTCAGGAGAAAGTGCATCTAAAAATTCTTTATCCGGCAAGCCATGCCAAGATGAGTTGTACATAGCTTTATGACCGGCGGCGCAAACGCTTCTTTTTATTTTTGTTGGATTTAATTCTCCAATTAAAAGCGCCGGAATCCAATCGCATATTTCTACCCAACTATATGCCGTGTTAAATACCTCCGGCGCAGTATTTTTGCAATGTAGAATTTTACTCCACCACCACTCGGAAGAGTATGTCCCTCCTATCTTTGCTAAATATTGCGGGCGTATTTTTGATGCAAGTTCTGTAATTTGCGCGGCTTCTGCAAAACTTGTGTGATCTTTCCATAGCCAAACCATTGCCGCCGGATTTTTTTTAAATTTTTTGTCAAAGCATAACGGAACCCCTTTTTCATCCACAGGCATTGGACTGCTTCCAGTTGTATCTACGCCGATACCGATAATATCCGCCGCAGAAAAATTCTTCTTTATTAATTTTGCTTTTCTTAATGATCCTTTTATTGCAACTTCTATTGCTTTGATGTAATCGGCAGGATTTTGCCGCGCCAAATGTGGATCGGCAAAATCAATTATCACACCGGATTTTCCAGAGGGATAAGGAAAAACGTGGCTTGCTAATTCTTTACCATTTGCCACATCTACAATTAAAGAACGACAAGAGTTCGTTCCAAAATCTAATCCAATTACATATTTACTCATAAGTTTATTAACCTTAAATGTTTAAAATTATAGCGTCATCGTTCCCAAACCGAGTTCAGGAACGATGAAACAACTCAACATACATTCAAAAATATTATCCAGTAAAGTAAAGATATGCACCAAGAATAATTAATAGAATAGCCGCAGAACCTACAACATCCCACTTATTCCATGTTGCTCTTGATGATTTTTTATCTTCCTCAGTTCTAGTGCCATAAGTTAAGCCGCTTATTTTCTCGTAGTCAGGTTGTTTTGTCATATAACTTACAACAAACATCACCGCAATACTAACTAGGAAAATTAACAAGCTATAATATTGGAAGAAGATGTTATTAACAATCCAGAAAAATGAACCTTCAGGATAACTGAAATTTGTAATTAATTTAACCGGCGTATCAACAGCAAGTCTAAATAATCCCATAGCAAAACCAGTAATTAAAGCCCACAAGCACCCTTTTGCATTTAAACGCTTATTGAAGACGCCGAAGAAAAATACGACAAAAATTGGCGGAGCTAAGTAAGCTTGAACGCCTTGCAAATAATCGTATAATCCTCTGCCTCCTTGAATAATTGGAATCCAGAACAATGCAATAACTACCATAACCATTGTAGCTAATCTGCCAATCCAAACTAATTGTTCTTGAGAGGCGTTCGGTTTAATCTTAGAATAAAAATCAATAGTGAATAAAGCGGCTGATGCGTTGAACGCGCCTGCTAAAGAACTCATAAGCGCGGCAAGAAGACCAGCAACAACTATTCCGCGTAGACCGATAGGCAACACGTGCGCGACCAAAAGTGGAAAAGCTTGCTGGGCGTTTTCGTTTATCAACACGCCTTGAGCATCGAACAATTGCTGTTGTATTTCAGGAATTGCTCCGCTTTTTGCAATTGCAAATGCAATCATACCGGGAATAATAAAAATGAAAACAGGAAGAAGCTTTAAAAAGCCGGCGCAAATTGAGCCGCGACGCGCGTCTTGTTCGTTTTGTGCGCTCAATGCTCGTTGAACTATATATTGATCGGTGCACCAGTACCACAAACCAATAATCGGCGCGCAGAAAAGCATGCCTATCCACGGATAATTACTATTGAAGTACCATGCCATTTTTCCAGCTTCTTTAACCGGCGCCCAAGACGCTTCTACATTAGGCGGTACAATCGGTTTCCATAGATTGAACATTTCTGAACCGCAAATCTCATAAAGCGCATTCCATCCACCTATTATTTTTAATCCAAAAAAAGTTACCAAAGCTGAGCCGATGACAATAATTACTGTTTGTATTGCAGATGTATAAGCTACAGCACGCATTCCTCCTAAAACAGTATAAATTCCAGTCATTATTACAACAAGGAAAGAACCAACCCAAAAGCTATTAAATGGACCGATTTGAACTTCGGGCATTAAAGCGGCAAAAACAACTCCGCCTGCAAAAATACCTACGGCTAATTTTGTCAAAACATAAGCTACAAGAGAAATGACAGACAATACTGTACGATTGACCGATGAGTATCTTCTCTCTAAAAATTCGGGCATCGTAAAAACTTTTGAGCGCATATAAAATGGCACCATAACCCATGCTAAAACTAAAAGGCACCAAGCGTGCAATTCGTAATGCGCCATTGCAACACCGTCTGTAGCTCCTGTTCCGGCGAGTCCGACAAGATGTTCAGAACCAATATTAGAAGAGAAAATAGCGGCGCCAATTATCCACCACCCAAGATTACGTCCCGCTAAAAAATACTCGCTTGATGTTTTCGATTTTTTCTCTTTTAAGTACGCCCACCATGCAATACCAAAGACAAGAACAAAATAAAGTAAAATAAGAATCCAATCTAACGCGTGTAATGTGCCCATGAAAAGTTCTCCTTATTATTTCATTTAGTTGAGAATTGATAAATTGTCGTTTGCTGATAAACATCTCCCGATTTAAGAACAACTGTCGGAAATTTTGGCTTATTAGGAGAATCGGGATAGCATTGCGCTTCTAAACACAATCCGGTTCTTAACTGATAAGCGATTCCACTTTTACCCTTTATTGTGCCGTCAAGAAAATTGCCTGAATAAAACTGCATACCCGGTTGATCGGAATAAACCGTCATTAGCCGTCCGCTTGTCGGTTCGTATAGTTCTGTTACTTTTCGGACTTTGCCATCATAATTTTTTAAAACCCAATTGTGGTCATATCCTTTGCCAAAAATCAGTTGCTCAAATTTATCGTTTATTCGAGCGCCAATTGCAGTGAAAGTGCGAAAATCCAAAGGCGTTTTTTCTACCGATACAATTTTACCGGTTGTAATCAATCCTTTATCAACTGGCGTATAAGTATCGGCTTCTATTGTTAGTTGATGATCCAATATTGTATTTGTCGGCGAGCCAGTTAAATTGAAATAAGAATGATGTGTTGGATTAAGAATCGTTGGTTTATCCGTTGTTCCTTTGTATTCAATTTTTAACTCATTGTTGTTTGTAAGCGTATAAGTAACCGTAAGCGTTACGGTTCCGGGATACCCTTCTTCGCCATCCGGACTTACATAAGTTAAAGCAAGCGATGGCTCGCCTGTATCAGATACAACTTTTGCATCCCACAATACTTTATTGTAACCGACCTTTCCGCCGTGAAGATGATTGACACCATCGTTTATTGTTAGTTGATATTCTTTTCCATCTAATTTAAATTTTCCCTTGCCTATCCGGTTGCCGTATCTGCCGACTATAGCTCCAAGATAAGCTTTATCTTCAACATAGCCCTGTAAAGAATCGTATCCAAGCACAACATCTTCCAACTTTCCATTTCGATCTGGAACTTTAAGCGATGTTACAATCGCTCCATAATTAATAATTTTTACTTCTACTCCAGCAGTGTTCTTCATAGTAAATTGAAGAACTTCCCTACCATCTTGCAACTTACCATAAATAATTTTTTCCATCGTCAAAGGTATCTTTTTTGTAGTTTGACAACTTATAATTAGAAGCGATAAAACCAAAATAATTAAAATAAATATTACATTTTTCATAATGAGTCCTTTCTATTTTTATTTTATTGCTCTATTAAAACTTTGAGGCGGACCTAAATAACTCGGTTTTAATTCTCCGGTTACGATGATAATTTTCTGCAAAACGACGCCTGGATCTATTAACCAGAACTTAAGAACTTGCTCTCCAGGTTTTTGGATTTTGTGCTTCAATGTTATTTTCTTCACATTGTCGCTTACCATTTGATTCCACCATTGCGGATATTTCCAATCGGGGATAACTTCACCCTGCTGTATATTTATTATTTGCGGCTTTTCATCATTAAACGAAGACGCAAAACGAATTCCTTCTCCATATCCAAAATTCTGAATTGGCGAGATGTAAAAATGCACGTTTAATTCGCCGGCAGTAAAAAGATGAACTTGATATTCCAAACGCGGACTATCATCAGTAAGCGTCTGTGGTTCAACAACTACCGGCATAGCAGTTACAGAAGATGCTGTCCTTCCTAAGTTCGGTATCGTTATCCAATTGATCGTCGAGTTGCCAATTGCATTAGAGTAATTCTCTGCTTCAATCGAAACGTATCCATTGCTTTCGACAAAACCTTTAATTTGATTTAGCTTTGGATTTTCAGGATTCTTTACAATCGCATATACTACAACCTGCGCTTTATTCGGCCCTGTAATAGTAATTGGAATACGATGTTTGCCTTTTGGGGTTTTTTTCCAATCTATGCTTACCCATATTCTCTCTTCAGTCTCTATCTTTCCTTTATTTTTATTTGTTTTAATCCAAGATTTCTGCGGTTCAATCAAATATTGAAATGGTATCTTTCCACGATTAAATACTTCTATATAATAAGTATGTTGATTATAAACATCAAACTCCGGTAAAATAGCTTCGCTTTTTTCATTTGGAAACCATTTTTCAGAACCTTCAATCGCCACGCCCATATCGGCTGCATTAGGAATTTGGATTTCTTTCACCTCGGGCATATAATTTTTGTCCGGTTGCTGCCAATATGTGTAACCGATATGAGTTTGATCCATCATATGAGCCCACTTACCATTTGCCATTACATTGTTGTAATAATGAGTTATAAGAGAATCCTTTTTGAACAATTCTCTTGCTTGCCGTGCAAGATTATTTGTAGATGCGCGCCCCTGATTTGCGTAAAGACGATTCTTTCCGACGGTTACATAAAGTTCATTTACAGTTGCGCAAGCGCTCGGTTGATGTAATATTAATTGATAGAAACCATCTCTATATTCTTTCGGAAGCTTCTTACCTACGCGCTCTGCTTTTTCGACCAAAGAATTATACTCCGATACAATCGTTTCTGCTTCGCGGTAATTGACTAAGCTATAAGTATTGGGATCAAGCATTTCAGGTTTACGTCGCGAGTTAAATTTTGTGTACTTGTTTAAAATTTCTGCAATCTCTTTAGAATACTTAGCGCCAAATTGACGTTCAGCCCAACGGCGTGAATATTCAGGTAAATCGGACGCTTGAATTTTCTCCGGATCCCAGGCGAAATCCAAAAAGAAACTTATCGGGAATTCCATCGGCTTTATATCGCCTACATTTACAATCCAAATTCTATCAATGCCATAGCGATAACTTAAATGCATCTGTTCCCACACGCGTTCAATTTGACTTGTATTCAGCCATTTATAATTTCGCGGTCCGCCGACAAAATCGTAATGGTAATACATGCCAAATCCGCCAGATCGTTGTAAATCCGACGCCTTAGGAAGCTTACGCACATTTCCCCAATTATCATCGCACAATAAAATTGTTACATCATCAGGTACGCGCATGCCTTTGTCATAATATTCCTGCACTTCTTTATATATCGCCCATACTTGCGGAATTTTAGTTAGATCTTTGCCTGTTACATCTGCTAAAATTTTTCTTTGATCAGCGACAATTCGTTCCAATAAAGCTACGTTAGCCGTTGGACTCATCGCCTCGTCTCCATCGCCGCGCATTGCAAGCGTTACAACAGATTCGTATGTCCCCATTCTTTTGATACTCTGGCTCCAAAAATCTCTCAGCGTACTGTCGTTCTTCTCATAGTTCCACGCACCTTTGCCATAACGCCGCCATTCATCATGCGCGCGCATCATCGGTTCGTGGTGCGATGTGCTAATTACCACTCCATACTCATCAGCAAGCCGCGGATTTTCCGGATCATCATCATAAAACGCGCTTCCCCACATTGCGGGCCAAAGGTAATTTCCTTTAAGTCGCAATATCAGTTCAAATACATGCTCATAAAACTTGCTATTGAAACCGCCAAATCTTACTCTACTCCAACCAGTTAGCGCTGGCGCTTCATCATTTATAAATATTCCTCTGTACTTTACTTTCGGCTCACCATAAGTATAACGCCCTGGTTTTATATAAATATTTTCTTTTTTCTGAACCGGCACATCAGCCCAAAAATACCATGGCGATACTCCAATTTTTTCCGATAAATCATAAATTCCATAGATTGTTCCGCGTTTATCGCTTCCAGCAATAACAAGTGCGCGTTCAACATTCGGAAATGGATTTTCTATTGTTTGAATGAGAGAGACCTCCCATTTTCCAATTATGTTATCAACATTTAATATTTTGTTTTTTATAAGTTGATCTATTATAGGACTTTTTCCAATTGTGCCGATTATTACTATTTCATTAGATTTCGGAATGGAGTCAGTAAATAGTTTCGGCGCAGTTCCCGTAACATTCTCAATATCTTTTTGTAGATGTTTCGAGATTCTTATTACGCCTGCAAAATCTTTAGAGCTTACCACTAATGGCGCGGGCTTACGAGAAGTAGCAAGCGTAAAACCGTTGGTTACTTTATTTTTTGAAATATATGTATCCAAATCAATTGCTGAAGCTACATTTGAAAAAATTAACGCTAAAAATACAATGCTATACAATAAATTACAGCCAATTGAATATAAATTGTTTAGGTTTTCTGTTCTAAAATTATTCATAGTAATAACCATACATTAGGTTTGTGATAAGTATTAATTAACTAAATCGCTTCAATCTTACTGATGATATTCTAAAAATGCAAGCCAAAAGAAGCTATGAATTCACCATAAAACGCAGGAAGCGTATATAATTTGAATCGTATTGGAGACTTTTTTATACGAGAAAGCTCTGATTTTATCTCATACTCTGCAATCTTTTGCTGGTACAACTATTGTTTTATTTTAGATTGTAATTTGAAAGGAATACCAAAATGAAAACAAGAAATAATAGAATTTTAAACCATTTTTTGATGGCTTTCTTTTCATTTTCATTAATGGGTTGCTATACACAACTTGCTTTTGTAGATGACAGTGGAAATAGCCCAACTGTCTATTCTTCACCAACGATTATTGAGCCAATAATTGGAGAAGTACTTTACCCGGTACCTTCACCAATTCCACCATCACCACCGCCTACAGCTCCTATTTACATGCCGATTGCTAATCCACAACCTGTTAACTCAAATCCAACATATACAACGCGCGATTCTGGATACCAGCGCGGTGGTTCGTCATCAGATAATCAAGAAACAAATTCTCGCTCTGAGATTCGATCTACACAAACTGGCCGAGAAGGAAGATAAAATAAGTATATACCACGACTAAGAAAAAATTTACGACAACGCTTAATTAAACAGTGTATCTGTTTTCGTATGTTTTACTTGGATTAAAAACCTACACAAATAAAAAACTGCAATTTCCCTACGCCTCGCTAAAATTTACAGATGGCAACTAGTTCATTATTGAGAGTCAAAAGCAAACCGCTTTATTCTAACACCAACTTCATTAAACACATCTTACAGTCAAATTCTAATCTATAGCGATTCTTTGCATCTGTCAAGTATAACGGTTCAACATTTATTACATTTCTGCCTAGACACAGATCATATTGATATCTCAAACAATGTTTCATCGTCATAATAACCGCATTTCTTATATTGCCTTGTTTTTCAAATGCCGGCTCTATAGTTTCGATTCCATGTCTTTTATAAAATGCTTGAGCTTTTTTATTTGAAACATTTGCTAAATAGCTCAAATGCTTTTCTGGATATGGCACATTATTTCTTGCTATTCTATAGTAACTCTTAGGCAACAGTTTTTGCCTTTCTCTTTCTAATTTAGAAATTAATTCGCGTCTTAATTCGTTTAGAACAGCAACAGGAAGAAAATATGGTTTGCTCCATTCTATTTTTACGTCGTCGCAAACGAATAGAGTGTTCCCAAGTTTTGTAAGCTGTTTCCTGATGGTCTCTTCCGCATTTTGTTTGAGTGCATATTTTTTTTCGTATTTCTTCTGAATTTCTACTTCAACTTCATCTTTATCTTTTGCTTTTATTAAGAATCCATTTTCAATTTCTTTAAATAATATTTCAATTGAAATTAAGCGTTTGGTCTTTTCAGTTTGAAGTTCTTTTATAAATATATGATCATAATTTCTGTAAATAATAGCACCGGTCTCAATCCCTTCAATATCGGCTGGGTATATCTTTTTACCTTCTACTTTATTTATATTTGTTCCCTGCAACTCATCCATATTGTTAAAGAAACAAATTCCATCTCCATTTATAACAGACTCTTTGCTTTGAAGAACAAAATAACCTTTTCCTACTCTTTCAACTTTTCCTAAATATGCTCCAATGGATTTCGGCGTTAGAGGTGATAATATTTCTTTACTTCGATGGTTAAGGAAATGATCTGTAAATCCGCGATTAAATGTTTTAGCGAGGGCAGGATTGAAAGCAACATAAGTTCTACCGGAAGAACTACGATTTATTACTCCATCTTTTTCTATAATCTCATCAATTTTTTTCCGAAAAAATGCAGTTACATTTTTAACATAATTAATATCCTTCAAACGTCCCTCAATTTTGAAAGAAGTTATTCCAGCGTTAATAAGGTCGTCAATATATTCTGAAAGATTCAAATCCTTAAGAGAGAGCAAATATTTATTTCTCTCAATTACTTTTCCATTGTTATTAATTAGTGTATAGGGCAAGCGGCAAGGTTGAGCACATTCGCCGCGATTGGCGCTTCTACCCTGAGTAGCTTCGCTTAAATAACATTGTCCGCTAAAACTGACGCACAACGCTCCATATATAAAGCACTCTAATTCAATATTTGTATTTGCGCGTATTTCTTTTAATTGATTTAAAGATAATTCGCGCGCTAAAATAATGCGCTGAAAACCGACCTTCTCAAAAAATAAAATTTTATCAAGGGCATAGTTATGAGTTTGCGTGCTTGCAAATAAAGGTATCGGGGGTAAATCCATTTCCATGAATGCCATATCTTGAATTATCAATGCGTCCGCTCCAGCATCATAAACCGATTTTGCAATCGAGCAAGCTTCATCTAATTCATTATCATACAATATTGTGTTAAGCGTTATATACACTTTCGCCCAATATTTGTGCGCATAGTTGATTAATTTCGCAACATCTTTTAAAGAATTTCCTGCGGCGGCGCGCGCGCCATACTTCGGTGTGCCAATATATACAGCATCGGCGCCATGGTTTATTGCAGCCATCCCTGTTGCAAGGTCTTTAGCTGGCGAAAGAAGCTCGATGTTTTTTCTTTTATCCATACCAAATCAGTGTCAAGTTAAATAAACTTGAGTCAAATTGATAGAGCCAGAAAACTTCCGTATATTTAGAAAAATAAAAATGGAGATTTTGGTGCTAAACACAGATAATAAAGATTGGACGCCGACAAATCCGGACTTCGATCCGAACAAACCAATGCAAGTTGGCGGGCAGGCAGTAATTGAAGGCGTTATGATGCGAGCACCCGGCTCGGTTGCAACTGCCGTGCGCCGGGCAAACGGCAAAATTATTGTTCAACAGTTGAAATATCAATCTGTTACAGAAAAGTATAAATGGCTTGCCAAGCCAATTTTACGCGGAGCAGTCGGACTTATTGATATGATGTATTTAGGAATTAAGACGCTGAACTTTTCAGCTGAAATTGCTATGTTAGACGAGAAAGAAAAAGAATCAAAAACCAATGGCAAAGAGAAAAAAAATGATAAACCGAAAGCTCAATCTAATTTTGCTTTGGCTATAACTTTAATTTTTGCTCTTGCTCTTAGCGTCGGAATATTTTTTATACTTCCACTCTACTTAACAACAAAAGTATTTGAGATTGAACAGACTGCGGCTTTGTTTAATATTGTTGCAGGAATTATCAGAATCGCAATTCTACTTTGTTACATGATTGCAATTTCATTTATGAAAGACATAAAGCAATTGTTTAGATATCACGGAGCCGAGCATAAATCAGTTTTTGCTTACGAATTGAAAGCTGTACTGGAACCTGAAACTGTAAAAACGTACAGCCGCTTTCATCCCCGATGCGGCACAAGTTTTCTGCTTATTGTAGCTTTTGTTGCAATCTTCTCATTCAGTATACTCGATTCGATCCTGATTTATTTTCTTGGCAGTATTTCTCTCCCAATTCGTCTGCTCACACATTTGCCATTCATTCCGGTAGTTGGCGGAATTTCTTATGAAATAATTAAATTATCAGCGAAGCATAGCAATTCTTTATGGGGAAAAATATTAATTGCACCGGGACTATTTTTTCAGAAGATAACTACAAAAGAACCAGATTTATTGCAAATTGAAGTTGCATTAATTGCGTTGAAATGCGCCTTGGGAAAAGAAGATGCATCAAAGTATGCGCTCCAACTCGAACAAGTAGAAATTACGAATGCCGCTTAAGAAAGATTTTAAAGTATGATTGATAAATTGGAAAAAATATTTCTGCGATACGATGAAATAAACGCACTTATGAGCGACCCAAAAATAATGGGAGATCAACAGAAAAGTCGTGATTTAGGAAAAGAGTTTCGTTCGCTTGATTTAGTTGCAAAAACCGGTCAGAGATATAAAAAAGCCTACAATGATTATTTAGGAAGTAAAGAGTTGTTAGACACAACAAGTGATCCAGAAATGAAAGCTCTTGCCCAGGAAGAATATGATAGATTAAAAATCGAAGTCGCTCAGCTTGAAGAAGAATTGAAGATACTTCTCATTCCCCAGGATCCGAATGACACAAAGAATTTTATTATGGAAATTCGTGCCGGTACTGGCGGTGAAGAAGCCGCTTTATTTGCGGCAGATTTATACCGAATGTACACGCGTTATGCCGAGCGCAAAGGATGGAAAGCAGATTTGATGGATTGGAATGAAACTGAAAAAGGTGGTTTTAAGGAAATTGTGTTTGCTGTCTCAGGCGAAGGCGCTTATGGAATTATGAAATTTGAAAGCGGTGTTCATCGCGTTCAGCGTGTGCCCGAAACAGAGGCACAGGGACGAGTACATACTTCTGCCGCATCGGTTGTTGTATTACCGGAAGTTGAAGATATAGAGATTGAAATAAATCCAGCAGACCTACAATTTGATACATATAGAGCTGGGGGTAAAGGCGGACAGAATGTGAACAAAGTTGAAACAGCAGTGCGTATAACTCATAAGCCAAGTGGAATTGTTGTTGCCTGTCAGCAGGAACGGTCGCAATTTCAGAATCGTGAGCGTGCAATGAAAATGCTTAGAGCAAAATTATATGAAATCAAGATTGAAGAACAGACAAAAAATACAGCCGCACAGCGGAAGTCAATGGTTAAGAGCGGTGATAGAAGCGATAAAATTCGTACATATAATTTTCCGCAAAACAGATTAACAGATCATCGTATTGGTTTTACTCTTTACAGCTTAGATAGAGTTATTGATGGCGATTTAGATGATTTGATTGAGCAATTGCGAATTGCCGATAGAGCAGAAAAACTGCAAAATGCTACTGCCTGAAAAGAGCGAATGTCTGACACTTACTTATGGTTTCTGTTT
>JBBIII010000069.1:0-13065 GCA_037446575.1 Ignavibacteriales bacterium | reverse complement strand
CACTTCCTTACGATTTCTATTTATAAGTGTCTGACATCTTTCTGCGGTAAATACGCAGCGTCTGATCCCCTGATCGGACATACATTATTATAATTGCATAATTACGAAACCTTACCCATTGATTAAGCCAATATAACTTTAACAAAATTAGTAAAAATTCTTGCAATTAAATAAAAAAGCTATTACCGTTTTACAAATTCCTGTTTAGTAATATTTAACCAAATGCTTGTTTCGCCTACCGTAAAAATATTTTCATTCTGTAACACCAAAAATAACAGCATTTCATTTCTTTCACTGAAAATATTTTCAGTAATCTTCTTCATCTATCATATCTTCAATTAAATTTTTGTTTATATTTTGAATGCTATGCTAATCGAATATAAAATACAAAAGCTCGGTCTGATTCCCTCCTTTTCTATCTTTGTTGCTTCCGCTCTGCTTATGTACATTCAAACAAATTATGTAATTCCTTATTTAAGTATTGTCTCAGGTCAAGAAATTATTCTCTTCTGGTTTATTGTAGGCGGAATCGGAATTTTTACTCCGCTAATAATATTAGGTCTCGTAATTCTCAAAAGCGAAGGATTACAAATAAATAAAGAAGTCATAGTTGAAAGACTTAGATTTAGAAAATTGACCAAATCTGACCTTATGTGGACTCTAAAAGGATTCTTATTAATTATAATTCTAAGCGGTTTGATAATGATGCTGTTAGAATTTTTAATCGGCAAATTCCATCCAGCGCCGGATTTCATGGCGTTTGAACCGCTAACAAAAGATAGATACTGGTTGTTGTTAGTCTGGCTTCCATATTGGATTCTTAATATTTTCGGTGAAGAGTTTATCTGGCGAGGCGTTATGTTGCCGCGGCAGGAAATTGCATTTGGCAGGCACACATGGATTATTCACGGACTTGGCTGGGGATTATTCCATGTTGCATTCGGATGGAAATTATTAATTACATTGATTCCGTTAATTTTTATTCAATCCTTTATAGTTCAAAAAACAAAAAATTCCTGGACGGGCGTAATTCTGCATGGCGGAATAAATGGACCAAGTTTTTTGGCAATTTGTTTTGGTTTGTTTTGAGTATAACGGTGTGTAATCAATGTCATCTTGAAAATTTAGCACACCGAAAACAGTGAAACGAGATTTGCATTGATTTAGTAGGAATAATCAATTCAGGAGGAATAAAATGAATATAAGATTAACATCACTTGTATTTTGTTTCTTTAGTATTTCTTTCTCTTTATACTCTCAGATTTCCAAAGAGCAGATGGATAGCATAAGAGCCGCTACTAACGAAGATTATCAATCAATGCTTATGCAGTTGGGAATTAAATCAACCCGACCCGGTCCATCTGGCGACCCGAAAGCGCCTAATGCCGCCAACATTGATGAATCCAAAGTATTTGCTAACATTAAACTTCCCGATCCACTAATATTGAACAACGGTGAAAAAGTAAAAGACACCGAGACATGGTGGAAAAAACGCCGTCCAGAAATTATAGAATATTTTGATCGGGAGATTTATGGCAGAGTTCCTGATAATGTGCCTCAAGTCTTTTGGAAAATATTAAGCGAAACAAAAGATACAGTTGAAGAAATTCCTGTCATCGTAAAAAAATTATCGGGTCAGGTTGATAATTCATCTTATCCTGCAATCACTGTTGATATCCAGTTGACGCTAACAATTCCGGCAAGCGCGAATAAACCTGTGCCTGTAGTTATGGAATTTGGATTTATTTTTCCGCCGGGATTTAGATTTCCGGAACCGCCTGCTGGAGTTCCTAAAGAACCAAGCTGGCAAAAACAATTACTTACAAAAGGATGGGGATTTGCCATTCTTGTCCCAACAAGTTATCAGTCAGATTGGGGAGCAGGATTAACTCAGGGTATTATCGGACTTACAAATAAAGGTCAGCGCCGTAAGCCGGATGATTGGGGCGCGTTGCGCGCATGGGCTTGGGGCGCGAGCCGTGCGCTTGATTATTTTGAAACCGATAAACATGTAAATGCGAAGCAAGTAGTAATAGAAGGATTATCGCGTTACGGAAAAGCGGCAATAGTAACAATGGCTTATGATTCCCGATTTGCAATGGCGTTTGTCGGTTCTTCCGGTGCAGGTGGAGTAAAAATTCTTCGCCGTAATTATGGCGAGCAAGTTGAAAATCTTGCTTCATCGTATGGCTATCATTGGTTTGCGGGTAATTTTATAAAATACGCCGGTCCACTGACAACAAATGACTTACCTGTAGATGCGCACTCGCTTGTTGCATTATGCGCGCCGCGCCCGGTTTTTATAAGCAGTGGTTCGCTCGAAGTAGAAGGCGGCTGGGTTGATGCAAAAGGTATGTTCTTAGGCGGAGCTTATGCAAGCCCTGTTTATGAACTTCTCGGAAAGAAAAGTTTGGGAACTTACGAATTCCCTCCAATCGAAACTGCTCTGGTAGATGGAGAAATCGCATTCCGCCAACATAAAGGAGGACATACAACCGGACCAAACTGGTCAACTTTTTTGATGTATGCAGATAAATATATAAAGTAAATTTTTACGGGAAATTTCACTGAGCTGCACTGAGTAATAACAGAGAAACACCGAGATATTAATCTCTGTGTTTCTCTTTTTTTTCTCCGTGATTCTCTGTGTAACGCTTTTTCTTAAACATTCAAAAAACTATTCGCTAAAAACTTAACAATTTGATAACAACAAGTTCACAGAATCTTTAATTATATTATGAGCGCAAAAAAATGATTATTTAAAATATTAGAAAGTTAAGCGACTATGAAATCTATGTACTTTAAAATTATTACATTAGCGGCGATTTTACTAATCAGCGGTTGTGGACGTAAAACAAACGATAAGTCAGATTCGCTTCAAATAAAGGGATCGGATACGATGGTAAATTTGGGTCAGGCATGGGCTGAAGAATTCATGAATATTCATACCGACAAATCAATAGCAGTTACCGGCGGCGGCTCCGGCACGGGAATTTCCGCTCTTTTTAACAACACTTGCGATATTGCAGAAGTCTCGCGCGAAATGAAAGAAAGCGAAATTAAGATGGCAAGAACAAAAGGTTTTGAGCCGAATAAAATTATTGTCGCGCTCGATGGTCTTGCAGTTGTTGTTCATAGTTCTAACAAGGTAAATGAACTTACAGTTGACCAATTAGCGGATATTTATACGGGAAAAATAAAAAATTGGAAAGAAGTAGGCGGACATAATGCTAAGATTGTATTGCTTTCGCGCGAAGTTAATTCAGGCACGCATGTTTATTTCAAAGAACATATACTGCGGCATAGCAACCCAGATAATAAAGAGGAATTCACGCCTGAAGCTCTGCTTTTACCAAGTTCTCAAGCCATATCAGACGAGGTAGCGCACAATAAAGATGCAATTGGTTACTTTGGAATGGGTTACATTTCAAAAAAAGAGAAAGCTTTGAAAATTGCCAAAGATAAGAATTCACCCGCAATTGCGCCCACGATGGAAAATATTATGACCGGTGAATATCCAATTTCTAGGCCTTTGATTATGTACACAAAAGGAGAACCTACGGGCTTGGTGAAAGAATTTATTGATTATGTTCTTTCGGCTCAGGGTCAGAAGGTAGTAAAAAAATTGGATTTCGTTCCGGTTAAGGCATCTTAACATGATGATCAGGAAAAATCTAACTTTGTCAAAAAGCTACCCGCAAAAGATGTAGAGATACGTAAAGAATAAAAATATAGAGATGATTGAAAAATCGAATAAAAAAAATGCACTTTAGAAAGATTAAAGAATTCATAATCGAACGGGCAATTTTCCTAAGCGGAATAATGTCAATTATTTTTGTGGCATTAATTTTTACATTTCTATTAAAGGAAGGATTTTCGATATTTTGGCATGTTCCTATATCGGATTTCTTGTTAGCAAAGAATTGGTATCCGATTTCCGATCCCCCTCAATTTGGAATTTTACCCTTAATAATCGGCTCTGTGCTTGTTACATTGGGGGCGGCAGTAATTTCTGTTCCAATCGGAATTTCAAGCGCGATATTTATTGCGGAAATTGCCCCGCGCAAAATCAAAGATATAATGAAAACAGGCATTGAACTTCTTGCAGATATTCCATCTGTAATAATTGGTTTTATCGGGATGGTTACATTAGGACCACTTATTAAAGATTTATTTGGACTCTCCACCGGACTTACGGCTCTTACCGGTTCAATTACGCTTGCATTTATGGCAATGCCTACAATAATCTCGATTGCTGAAGATGCTATTACTGCAGTGCCGCGTCAATACCGAGAAGCTGCAATTGCAATGGGCGCAACAAAATGGCAAACAACTTGGCGTATTGTGGCTTATGCCGCGCGACCCGGAATGTTAGCCGCAATAATGTTAGGCATTGGCAGAGTTATAGGCGAAACAATGGCTGTAATGATGGTAACTGGAAATGCCGCGCTTATTCCACATAGTATTCTACAACCAGTGCGCACATTAACGGCAACAGTGGCGGCAGAAATGGGCGAATCCGTTCAAGGAGGCGATCATTACGCAGCTTTATTCGCAATCGGAATTGTTTTATTTGTTATCACATTTTTAATTAACGGTATTGCTGATTTATATTTACACAGAAAAAGAAAATAAATCTATAATATGCTTCTGCTTTGTAGTTGGAGCAATAATATAAAATATGAACGTCCAGACAGAACAAAAAATAGCATTTAGCATCCTTTTTTTATGCACAGCTTTAGTTGTTATACCCGTATTAATAATAATTGTAACGATTTTTATTAAAGGCGTGGGAGCTTTAAATATCTCATTTCTTTTTGAAATGCCAGCAAAAGGAATGACTGCCGGCGGAATTTTTCCGGCAATACTTGGCACATTGTACCTTGTACTTGGCGCTGTGCTTTTTGCTGTGCCTCTTGGTGTTATGTCCGCTATTTATCTTGTCGAATATTCAAGGGATAATTTCTTGAGCCGAATTGTAAAACTCGCAATCGTCAATCTTGCCGGAGTCCCGTCTGTTGTATATGGGCTTTTTGGATTAGGAGTATTTGTTTTATTTTTCGGATTCGGCGCATCAATTTTATCCGGCTCACTAACTCTCGGAATCATGATTTTGCCGGTAATCATCACCGCCTCACGGGAAGCGTTAGAAAGCGTGCCACAATCTTTCCGTATCGTCAGTTTATCGCTTGGTGCAAGCAAATGGCAGACTATCAGGCATTCGGTATTGCCGCATGCGCTTCCTGGAATTTTAACAGGAACAATTTTAGGGTTAGGTCGCGCCGCAGGTGAGACTGCCCCAATTCTTTTTACAGTAGCCACTTTTTATCTACCCAGACTTCCTCAATCGGTGTTTGACCAAACAATGGCGCTTCCATATCATCTTTATGTTATATCAACTCAAGTCCCTGGAATACCAGAAGTTACTCGCTACGGAACAGCCCTTGTGCTTCTATTGCTCGTCCTTCTTCTGAACCTTACAGCTATCATACTTCGCTATAAATTTAGGAGGCGAAAAAAATGGTAACTGTCAATGAAGTAAAAATTAGTATTCAAAATTTACAAATTTTTTTCGGTGATATTGTTGCGATAAAAGGATTAAATCTTGATATTTTTAAAAACGAAATCTTCACAATTATAGGTCCGGCAAATTCCGGAAAATCGTCCCTCTTGCTTGCAATAAACAGACTAAGCGATATTAATCAACAGTTTAGTAAAAGCGGTAAAATATTTTTAGACGAAAAAAATATTGACGACTTAGATGTCGAATCGCTCCGTCGCCGTGTAAGCATTGTTTTTGCTCTCCCCTTTCCTCTTCCGCTTTCGATCTTCGATAACATTGCATACGGACCGCGTATGTATGGAATAAAAAACAAAGCCAAGCTCGAAGAAATTGTAGAAAAAGGATTGAAGGGAGCATACTTATGGGACGAAGTTAAAGATCGCTTAAACACACCGGCAATGAATTTATCAGGCGGTCAACAGCAGCGTTTGTGTATTGCCAGAATTCTTGCCGTAGAACCGGAAGTAATTATGTTCGATGAGCCGACATCAGGACTCGACCCCATTTCAACAGCGCGTGTCGAAGAAACGATGAGAATATTGAAAGAACATTACACCATCATTCTCGTTACAAACAACGTTGCTCAAGCGGCGCGAGTTGGCGATAGAACCGCATTTCTTTTAATGGGCGAATTAATTGAATTAGATGAAACAAAACGCATCTTCACATTGGCAAAAGATAAACGAACAGACGATTACATTACTGGAAAATTCGGATAAACAAACGTATGTCGATAATTGAGACAAGATTTTTAAATTTATTTTACGGTTCATTTCAAGCTTTGATTGACATTTCACTCTCAATTGAAGAAAGAAAAATAACAGCATTGATAGGTCCATCCGGCTGCGGGAAATCTACACTCGTTAGAGTTTTTAATAGGATGAATGATCTTATAGAAGGCGTTAATGTAACAGGTCAAGTATTAGTGCATGGCAACGATATATTTTCGCCAAATATTAATTTGATTGCGCTTCGAAAAAAGGTCGGCATGGTTTTTCAAAGACCCAATCCATTTCCATTATCTGTAAGAGAAAATATTACATTTGGGCTTGAGATTCACCGAGAGCTAAATAAGAATGAACATGGGCAAGTTGTTGAACAATCTTTGAAAGACGTTCTATTGTGGGACGACTTAAAGGATAGATTAAACCGGACAGCTTTACGTCTTTCACTTGAACAACAGCAGAGATTATGTATAGCACGCGTGCTTGCGATGAAACCAGAAATAATATTAATGGACGAACCGTGTTCTGCTCTTGATCCGATAGCTACTTTACGCATAGAAGAATTAATGCAAGAGTTGAAAAAGAACTATACAATAGTTATAGTTACACATAATATGCAGCAGGCAGCACGGGCAAGTGATGACACAGCATTTTTGTACCTTGGCAAACTGATTGAGTTTGGAGAAACCAAGCGGGTTTTTTCTGCTCCGAAAGAAAAGCAAACTGAAGATTATATAACCGGCAGATTCGGTTAGAATAGGAGTCAACATGGAACGACATTTTCAAAAAGAATTGGACAGCTTAAAAACTTCTTTAATAAAAATGGGAAGCGTTGTGGAAGAAAATATTGCAAACTCAATTCAAGCTGTAATTGAGAAAAATAAAGACCTTGCAAAAAAAGTCATCGAATCTGACGAACGGGTTAATACGCTCGAGATAGAAATTGACAACGCTATCATTGACTTACTCGCTTTACAACAACCGGTTGCTAGCGACTTGCGATTTATTTTAGCGGCGCTAAAAATCAACAACGACTTAGAGCGTTTAAGTGATCATGCGGTTAATATAGCTCAAGCCGCCATACTGCTCACTTCGCTCCCTAAAGCAGAAATCCTTGAAGAAATTCCGCAAATGGCTTCAATTACAAAAACAATGTTAAAAAACTCATTAGACAGCTTCATCCTTCTCGATCCTATAAAAGCTCGGGCTGTTTTAAAAATGGATGACCAGATAGACGATTTAAACCGCTTAGTAACAAAAAGAGTTGTAGAGGTTGTTAAATGCGATACAAAATCAATAGAATGCGAACTTGAACTTAGCCGTATAAGCCGAAATTTAGAGCGCATTGCAGATTTAACTACAAATATTGCAGAAGAAGTAATTTTTTATACTCAAGCGCGCGTTGTAAAACACCACGCTGAAGAGAAAGAAAAATAAATTCTTATTCCTCTCTCTTTTTAGGGACAAAATCGGGATATATTTTTTTCATGCAATCCGGACATAGTCCATGACTAAAGCGGGCTTGCGAGTGTTCTTGTATATAAGCTTCAACCTGCGTCCAATAACCCTTATCGTCTCTTATTTTTTTACAACTTGCGCAAATTGGCACAAGACCGCTTAGTGTTTTTATATCAGACAATGCCTGTTGCAGTTCTTTAATCAATTGTTCACGTTCAGCTTCAGCATGTTTACGCTCAGTAACATCCCTATCAATTCCGATGATATATGTTTTACCCTGCATTCGTATCGGCACTGCTGTATATTCAATAATATTTTCCCGGGCGTCCGGTCTTATCCAACTAAAAGATCCATTTAGAACAATTCCATGCTTAGTAGATTCACTCTTGCTTTGACTTATATACTTTGAAATATCGCTTAAACTTCCCAATCTAAGCAACTCTTCCCTGCTCCTGCCAGCCATCTCTGCGTAACTTTCATTACAATCAACAAGCCGCCTCTGTTCATTTTCTTTTGTTTCTTCAAACAAGCTTATTCCGTCGTAGGCGTTTTCAAAAACAAATCTAAATTTTTCTGCAGTCTCTCGTAAAGCTTCTTCCATTCTCTTACGTTCTGTAATATCTCTGCTAATCGTAATATAGCTGGCAACTTTTCCGTTAGCATCTTTTATTGGCGCTTTATTCGTTAAGTGCCAATGAATTTTGCCTGAATCGTGATGATAAACGGTTTCTTCTTTATCGATAATAGGGTCGCCGCTTTCAATCAAATAATGTTCGTTTTCCTCGTATTGTTTTGCTAATTCGGCAGGATGGAAATCGTACATCGTTTTTCCGATCACATCTTCTTGTTTTTCTGCGCCAAGGGCGCGCAAGTGGGCGCGATTATTTAAAAGATAACGTCCGTTTGTATCTTTATAATTTATCAAATCGGGCAGTGTATCTATTAACGTTAGAAGAAGATTTCTTTCATTCTGTAAAGCCACTTGCGCTTTTTTTTGTTCTGTTATATCTCTACCAATTCCGACAATTCCATATATCTCACCTTTATCATTTTTTAATGGCATTTTTGAAGTTAACAACCAATGTGTTTGGCCATTTTTATCTAAGTAACTCTCCTCTCTATTGAGGATCGGTTGCCCATCATTTAAAACGGACTTATCATCTTTATAAAAAGCTGAAGCAGTTTCTTCTTGAAAGAAATCAAAATCTGTTTTCCCTATAACGCCATTTTCATTTTGCATATCCATATATCGAAGGTCTGCTGTATTCGTGATTATTTTACGACATTCACGGTCCTTAACGTAAATGCCATCCGGAAGAATATTCACAACAGTCCTCAGTAGATTTCGCTCATTGCGTAATGTTTCCTCAGTTTTTTTCCATTCGGTAATATCGCGTATAGTTGAAATTCTAACAGTCCGATTTTTCAACTTTGAGATTTTGCCCCTAACTTCTGCTAAAAAAGTAGTTCCGTCTTTACGAAGTGCAACAATTTCATAAGGTGTGCTGGCATCCATAGTCAAAGCGGATGACATTTTCTCTCTATATTCAGGAGCTACCAAGTCTAATATACTTTTACCCATCAATTCCTTTTGGCGATAAGAATGCATATTTGCATATTGCTTGTTTAAATCAATAATCACTCCGTTTTCAGTAATTGTAATCCCCTCAGAAGCGGCATCAGCAAACGTTTTAAACCATTGCTCATTTTCACGTAAAGATTTTTCCAGACTTTTGTGCAATTCTTCTCTCTTTTTAAAACGAGCGACCGCTTTTTTCATTTTTTCAATGCTATGCAAAAGCTCGGCTTTGCTTTTTTTACTGTTATTCATAGTAAAACTCCAATTCTTATACAATCATTATAGAAATATATCTAAATTATAATTATTAACAACAAAAAAAGAGGTGGAATAGAGATATTTTAATGGCGAAAATAGTATCTAATTCGAAAATTTTTACTTGGAAATTATGATAACAATATGTAATTTTAGACTGTCAAGTAACAGTACACCGTACTTGCTTTATAGTAGAAAGTTGCTTCATTAATTATAAGATGTGCCCTTTTCGCACCCGAGTAATAGAAGCTGTCATCGGACATCCACCAATTGGCAAATTTGTTCGCTGATTCTTTCCAAAAAGCTGGTATTAGTAGAGTACACCTGCCCGAGGGTTTATCGGGGTAATTTTAATGAAAGGATTTGTTCCATGGAACAAGGAACAGTCAAATGGTTCAACGGATCTAAGGGATTCGGATTTATTTCACGCGCAAACGGCGAAGACGTATTTGTCCATTACAAAGCTATTAAAGGCGATGGATACAAGACTCTGAACGACGGCGATAAAGTCCAATTCGAAATCCAACAAGGTCCAAAGGGCTTGCAAGCGGTGAACGTTTCTAAGATATAAGGACACACACTTCATTCTTGCATACGTTTTTGAGTAGAAGGCACAAGATTAAAATAAGTTTTGTGCCTTTTTTTTCTAAGCTTATATATATACAATTTATAACTTGGAAATGACTGCTGTTTTTTTCATACTTTTAAATAAACAAATAAAAAACAATATTAATTGAATTAATTATTTATCTATGAATTCCAGACAAACTGAAAATAAATTATCTTCTTCTAATTGGCATTTGCTTTCGGTTGAAGAAACTTTAGAAAAGCTAAATACAAAACCAACAGGTCTTACCGACGAAGAGGCGGATGCTCGAACACTTCAATATGGCGAGAATGAATTGATAAAAGCAAAAGGAAAATCCGCATTTGTGCTCTTTATCAGTCAATTCACGAGTTTATTGATAGTAATACTAATAGTCGCCGCTGTAATTTCCGCATTTGTAGGCAATGTTATTGAAGCTATTGCTATAATAATAATTGTCATACTTGCAGGAGTCTTAGGGTTTATTCAAGAATATAAGGCAGACAAAGCCATTGAATCTTTACGGAAGATGACAGATCCCTTTACAAATGTCATTCGAAATGGAAAAGAAATCAGCATTCCTTCAAAAAACTTAGTCCCCGGAGATATTTTAGTTCTTAGAACAGGCGATAAGGTATCTGCTGACGCCCGATTGATTGAAATAATCAGTATGAAAACTGATGAAGCATCGCTTACAGGCGAGTCAATACCTTCAGAAAAAAGCGCGAAAATTATTAAAGATGCTGAAACAACATTAGGCGACCGCATAAATATGATTTACATGGGAACCTCCGTATTATATGGGCGCGGGAAGGCAGTGGTAACAGCAATAGGCATGCAAACCGAGCAAGGAAAAATTGCTGGTATATTACAAGGAGCCGAACAAAGAAAAACACCTCTTCAAGTCGATCTCGATAAAGTTGGTAAAATGCTCGGTATATTTGCTATAATTCTTGCCGCTATACTCAGTATTTTTGGAATTTTTAGAGGATATGAAATTGTAGAAATGTTTGTGTGGGGTGTTGCCTTAGCTGTTGCGGTAATACCAGAAGCTTTACCGGCTGTAGTAACGATAAGTTTAGCACTTGGCGTTCGGCGAATGTCGAAACGCCGCGCATTGATACGAAAACTTCCCGCTGTCGAAACACTTGGAGCAACGACAATTATTTGCTCCGATAAAACCGGAACGCTTACCCAAGATGAAATGACCGTAAGAAAAATATACACTAACGGAAAGATAGTTGATATTAGTGGTGTCGGTTATGTTCCAATAGGCGATTTTACTATTGATGGAAGCAAATTTAACCCAACAGAGGATCGAGATATAAAAAATATTTTGTATGCAGGCATTTTGTGTAGCGATACTTCACTACAACAAAATGATGGAGTATGGAAAGTAATAGGCGACCCGACCGAAGGCGGAATTCTTGTTGCCGCCTCCAAAGCCGGAATAAATAACGATGAAATTATAAAGCTCTTCCCCCGAGTCGATGAAATACCATTTTCGTCCGAGCGGAAACAAATGACCACAATACATCAATTCAATGAAGAACTACGCGCTTTTAGTAAGGGGGCTCCAGAAATAATTTTATCATCTTGCGCATTTATATATCGCAATGGCGAAAAAATACGTCTATCAGAAAACGACAGAAAAGAGATAATTGATGTCGCTCACCATATGGGTGAAAACGCATTACGAGTATTAGGCATAGCTGAAAAGTCTATTCCATCTAATGAAATAAGAAGCGAATCAGTTGAACAAAATATGGTATTCTTAGGATTAGTTGGAATGATCGATCCGCCTCGCTCAGAAGCAAAAGAAGCTGTGTTCTTATGTGAACAAGCGGGTATTAAACCTGTAATGATTACCGGAGATCATAAAATAACTGCGGTAGCAATAGCACGAGAACTTGGAATTTTGAAACACGGGAAAGTAATGACAGGACCAGAATTAGAACGACTTTCTGACGAAGACCTGCTACAGCAAGTCGAGACGATCAATGTATACGCTCGGATTGCTCCCGAACATAAAATGCGCATTGTTACTGCTTTTATGAATAGAGGACATATAGTAGCAATGACCGGCGATGGCGTCAACGATGCACCCTCACTTAAAAAAGCAGATATTGGCGTAGCAATGGGAATTACAGGCACCGATGTAAGCAAAGAAGCGGCAGATATGATTTTAACTGACGATAACTTCGCTTCAATTGTTGCGGCGGTGGAAGAGGGTCGCAGTATTTTTGAAAACATAAGAAAGTATTTGATATTCCTTTTGAGCGGAAATATGGCTACAGTTTTCGCAATGGTCTCGGCTCTAATATTAATGCTCCCCCTCCCACTGACTGCAGTTCAAATACTTTTCATCAACTTTATAATGGACGGTTTAATTGCTATTGCACTCGGCGTTGAACCGCCTGAACCAGGTATTATGCGCAGAAAACCAAGAAACACTAATGAAAATATCTTGAATAAACGTGTAGTTTTTGGCATCAGCTCTATTGGCATTTGGATTGCAGTAGTTACTATGTGCACTTTTTTATGGGCGCTTAATAACGGATACTCAAACCAACAAGCTGGCACAATTTTCTTCTTAACATTAATATTTTCGCGCTTATTTAATGGTATCAATTGCCGTTCGATGGAAGACTCAATTTTCAAGTTAGGAATTCTAACCAACAAACCTCTCATATACAGTACTGTAATTGCTCTCTCATTGACGCTTACTGTTATTTTTGTATTGTTTTTACAAAAAGCTTTCGGAACAACTTTTTTGAATTTAAAAGAAATAATTGTCGCATTGCTTGCGTCATCTACTGTTTTGTTGATGGCTGAAATTCAAAAACATACTTGGCGCTTATTTACGGTCAAAAAAGGGATTAAGATGCCTGCTATTTAA